>JAYVST010000892.1:0-1891 GCA_043775255.1 Burkholderiales bacterium | reverse complement strand
TGCCGGGCGTGATGATGGGCATGGTGCGCCTGAACTGCCCGTCAGTGTTTGTCTACGGCGGCGCGATGCTGCCGGGCGAGTGGCGCGGCAAGCCGGCCACGGTGCTCACCGCCTATGAAGGCGTCGGCAGTGTGCTGGCCCGCACGATGACCGAAGCGGACCTGGCCGAACTCGAACTGCATTGCGCACCGACGCTCGGCTCCTGCCCCGGCCAATTCACCGCCAACACGATGGCGATGGTGTCGGAAACCCTGGGCCTGGCGATTCCCGGCTCGGCGATGATGCCGGCGGTGTATTCGCAACGTCTCGCACTCGCACGTCGCGCCGGCAAGATCGTGATGCAGATTCTGGAGAATGGCGGCCCGTTCCCGCGCGACCTCGTCACACGAAAGAGCATCGAAAATGCCTGCGCCGCCGTCGCCGCAACCGGGGGCTCAACCAACGCCGGCCTGCATCTGCCGGCGATCGCCCACGAGGCCGGCATCGCCTTCACCATGGATGACGTGGCCGAAGTGTTTCAGCGCACCCCGCTGATCGCCAGCCTGCAGCCGGGCGGCAAATACCTTGCGCGAGACCTGCACCATGCCGGCGGCGTGGCGCTGGTGTTGAAGGCGCTGCTCGATGGCGGCTACCTGCATGGCGACGCTCTGGCGCTGTCGGGGCGCACCCTGAAAGAAGAACTTGCCGGCATACCCGCACCTGATGGGGACATCGTGCATGCCACCACCAGCCCGCTACACCCCACCGGCGGCGTGGTGGTGCTCAAGGGCAATCTGTGCCCGGACGGCGCGCTGATCAAGATCGCCGGATTGAAGTCGCTGGTGTTCGAGGGTACTGCCCGCGTGTTCGACGGCGAGGAAGCCTGTGTTGAAGTTGTGAAGCGCCGCGCCTACAAGGAGGGCGATGTCCTCATCATCCGCAACGAAGGCCCGAAAGGCGGTCCCGGCATGCGCGAAATGCTCGGCACCACCGCCCTGATCTACGGCCAGGGCATGGGCGAAAAAGTTGCGCTCTTGACTGATGGCCGCTTTTCCGGCGCCACCCGCGGCATGTGCATCGGCTACGCTGCACCCGAAGCGGCCGAAGGCGGGCCGCTGGCGCTGGTGCAGGATGGCGATGCGATTCGCATCGATTGCAACGCCCGCACCATCGACATGCTGGTCAGCGAGACTGAAATGCAGTCACGCCGCGACACCTGGCGGCCAGTGCGGCGCGAGCGCCTCGCCGGCGCACTGGAAAAATATGCCAAGCTGGTCGGCCCGGCCAACCTCGGTGCGGTGACGCATTCGGGCGCGGTCGAATGGCCGGAGGGGCAATGAAGCGCCTGCGCGGGTGGCTGCTCCTTGTCCTGTTTGCCTATGTCGCGACGGCCGGCACCATCGGTACCAGTGGCAACAGCGGCGCGCAGCCGCGCACCAGTCCGACCAGTCCCACTCCACCCGCCCTCGCCGTCCTCCTCATCATCGACGGCCTGCCGATGCATCAGGTCACCGACTATCGCGGGCAATTGGTCCCTGGCGGCTTGCGGCGCTTCCTCGATGAAGGCGCCTGGTTTGCCAACGCGCATTACGGCTACGCGCTGACCCACACCGCGCCTGGCCACGCCACTATCGTCACCGGCGCCCAGCCGCGCACACACGGCATCATCGCCAATCAATGGGTCGATCCTGCAACCGGTAGCCCGGTGTATTGCACCGGCGACCCCGCATACCAATACATTGGCCACTCGACCCGGCCAAGTGACGGCACCAGCCCGAAGAATCTGCGCATCGACACCATCGGCGACGTTCTGTTGCGCACCAGTCCGGCGTCGCGCGTGATCGCCGTATCCGGCAAGGACCGCGGTGCGATCCTCCCGGCCGGCCGGCGCGGCACTGCCTACATGTATATG
>JAYVST010000891.1:0-2816 GCA_043775255.1 Burkholderiales bacterium | reverse complement strand
TTGAATCTCGCGCTATGTGTTTGCCGCTTCGCTTCACCCATTTTCATTCCCTTCCCTCAGATCGGTAGACAGCTTAAACTGTTGTCTGAAAACCGGGATCCACTTTAGTCCCGCCGGCCAGACAGCGTATGCAGATCGGGGGCGCGCAGAAGTGCGTCGACCTCCTCGCGCGTGAGAAACCCGATTTGCGCCCGACTGCACCGCTTACTCGGAATGGCCAGCACCCGCTGAATCTGCGCCGCGTGGGTTGGCATCTCGAAGGACGCATAGCGAAAGAACGAACGGATGGCGGTCAGTCGCAGGTTGCGGCTGCCCGCGCCAATGCCGCGCTTGTCCTGCAGGTCATCGAGGAACGCAGCGACCAGCGGCGCATCGATTTGTTCGAACGTCAAACGTTGCGGCGGGACGCCGAGCCGCTGCTGGGCAAAGCGCAACAGCAACCGGAAGCTGTCCCGGTACGAAGCGATCGTATGCGGGCTGACCTGCCGCTGCTGCATCAACCGATGCGTAAAAAAACTCTGTAGCAGTGCCGGGAAGCCGGGTGTGCTCATTGCCGATGCTCCCAGCGACGTTCCATCCGCGCCATCGCCAGCGCCATGAGCTGCGGGTGAGCGCTGAGGTACCAGTAGGTATCACGGATATGCACATGCCCGAGATAGGTCGACAGTACCGGCAGGCGCCGCTGTGCGTCTTCGCCGGAGCGGTACCAGCCGAGCAGGGTCTCGACGGCGAATCGATGCCGAAAATCATGCAGGCGAGGTCCGTGGCTGTCATCCGGTCCGCGCAGTCCGATCTGACGCGACAGAGCGTAGAAGGTTCGCCGCACGTCACCGCCGTCAAGAGGGTTGCCCGTGCCGGAGATGAAGAAATGAGCGGCGTCACGGCCGCACAAATGGCCGGCACGGCGCGTCCGATAGCGGATCAGGACCTCACGGGTCGAGGTATGGATGGGCACCAATCGAGACTTGCCGAACTTGGTCCCGCGCACTGTGAGCACGCCCGCATCGAGGTCAACATCGTCGAGCCGCAAGCGAAGCGCCTCGCCGACACGCAGGCCTGTCACACTCAACAAGCCCAGCAGTGCATGGTAAGTCCAAGGCCGCAGAACCGAAGCGGCCGGCATCTGGAGCGCCTGTTCGAGTAGGCGCCGTACTTCGTCGTTCGAATAGAGGTAGGGATGGGCACGTGCCGGACGAAACGGCAACAACCCCGGCGGCGGAATCTCGGTGCGTGGATCGCTGGCGACGTGATGCTGCGCGAAACCTCGAACGTAGCCCAACCGCTGCGCCCAGGTCGCCGGCTGCATAGGGCGCGGCGGCTGAGCCCAGACCAAGGCCAGTGGCGTGGTGATACTCTCGGCCTGCTGCTGCTCCATGAACCCGGCGAAGTTCGTCAGCGCAGCACCGGCGCCGCGAAGCTTGAATCCCAGGCTTCGCCTCAATGCCAGATAATCCTCAATCGCCTTGGTCAGCGGCTTCATTGCACACCTCCCGGCCAAGGCAGGGCCAACGCATGCAACGCGACCAGATCGACCTTCGCATCAATGGTGGTCGTCTGGGGATTGCGATGGCGAAGGATCTCTCCTATCTCGCCGAGCGAGGCCCCCTGCCCGAGCATCTGGGTGGCCAGCGAGTGGCGCAACACGTGGGCGCCCTTGGCGGGCGAATCGATACCTGCGCGGCGCAAGGCGCGGGTCACGATACAACTGACAGCGCTCGCCCCCAGCAGTTCGCGCCGAGGGGCGCGCGAGCGGAGGAAAACGTTGCGAGCGAGGCATGCCGGGCGTCCGTCGCGCAGGTAGCCTGCCAACGCTGCGCCCACATCGGCGGGTATCGGCAGGCGGTCACAGCGTTGCGCCGGGCCACGAATTTGAATGACGCCCTCGTCCCAATCGAGATCATCCAGCCTCAGATTGACAACTTCGCCGGCGCGCAATCCGAGCCGTGCCAGCAACAGCAAAATGGCATAGTCACGACGACCGGTGGCCGTTTGCCGATCGCAGCGATCGAGCAGGCTCTGTACCTGAGCAGCCGATATCGCCTTGGGAATCCCTGCCATCGACCAGTTCGCCACCGTGGGTACCGCGGCCTTCAAGTCCGCGTGAATTTCACCGCGGTAGCGGCCGTACTGCAGAAACGCGCGCAACCCCGAGGTCATGACCTTGGCGCGCTTCGGATGGCGAAGACGTGCCGCATCGACCTGCGCAAAGCGGATGACGCCGACAGCCGTAATCGCGCCGAGCAGAACTTCTTCCTTGCCGAAGGTGTGCTCGAGAAAGCGGCCGACTGCCTCCGCATACAAGCGAATCGTGGCGGCGGCAAGCCCGCGCTCGCGCAACAGGTACGCCTCGAACTCTCGCCGCACTCGACCAGCCGGCGTCGTCACCACCGCCTGATTGGGTTCAGGGGCGCAACCATCGGCCGAAACGAATCTGACAAAAGTATGGAGCGTAAATGCATCGCCCCGCCTACGACGTCGATGAAGCCATCGCTCATCGAGGTACCTACCCACATGCGTCACCGTAAGCTTGCCGCCGTCAATCTCTCGCTGATCGAGCCAGATCGCGAAGTCCTTCACCAACCTGATCGATAGCTTCAACGATGCCGGCGCATACCCCTGTGCCTGCAACTGCTCGGTAAAAGCCTGTACGGATGCCACGAACGAGCGCTGCTGCGCCAGCGGCAAACAACCCTTGAATGTTTGCGTCACGATTATCTCCAGTCACACCACGAAGCGTGGCTGGGGATGAAACTATGCCGAGCGAAATTCGGCAACTGTTCCGTGCTTCAGGACCGAAATGCGATCGACTCGGAATA
>JAYVST010000890.1:0-13021 GCA_043775255.1 Burkholderiales bacterium | reverse complement strand
GAGCAGGCGGCCGGGGATCACGCGATCCCCGGCCGTATCCATGCGGGAAAGGGACGGAAAATGGAAGCCGAATATGTGACGAGTGCGCACCCGGTGGCGGCGGAAATGCGCGAGCAAATCCTTGCATGCTTGCGTGAGCTTGAGCGCCGCCATGACGTGACGGTGCTGTTCGCCTGCGAATCCGGCAGCCGCGGCTGGGGCTTCGCCTCGCCGGACAGCGACTATGACGTGCGCTTCATCTATGTCAACCGCCTGGCCTGGTACCTCACGGTGGAGCCGGGTCGCGATGTCATCGAGCAACCCATCAGCGGCGACCTTGACGTCAACGGTTGGGATCTGAAAAAGGCGCTGCATCTGCTGCGGCAGTCAAATCCGATCCTGCTGGAATGGCTGCGCTCGCCCATCGTGTATCGCGAGGATGCGCCGGCGGTGGCGCGGTTGCGCGATCTCGCGGTCACCGGCTTTTCTCCGGTGCGCGGCTACCACCACTACCTTTCGATGGCGAAGACCAACTTCCGCGACTACCTGCATGGCGAAGAAGTACGTTTCAAGAAGTACTTCTACGTGCTGCGGCCGCTCATGGCCGCGCGCTGGATTCGCGAAGGTCGCGGCGCGCCGCCGATGCGCTTCGCCGATCTGGTGCAGTCCACCGTGGACGATCGCGACCTGATCGACGAAGTGAACCGGTTGCTGGAAGTGAAGATGCGCGCCGGCGAGGCCGCCACCAGTCCGCGCTGGCCGCGCATTCACGCCTTCATCGAGTCTGAACTCGCGACGGCGCAGGCGCACGCCGTCGCCGTGACCGAGCGCCCCGATTCTGGAGTGCTCGACGCGTTCTTGCACGAAATGATCGCTACGAACGAACGGAAACGAGATCGAAACCATTGAAATCGACGGTTCGGAGGGCGAAGGCGGCGGGCAGATCCTGCGCACCTCGCTGGCGCTCGCGATGTGCACCGGGCGACCGGTGGCGATCACGCGCATCCGTGCGAAGCGTCCGAAGCCGGGGTTGATGCGGCAGCACCTCACCTGCGTGCAGGCGGCGCAGGCGGTGTGCTCGGCGCAGGTCGAAGGCGCCGCGATCGGTTCGCAGACCCTGCGCTTCGCGCCTGCGGCGGTCAAGGGGGGTGACTACGCTTTCAATGTCGGCGCCGCCGGCAGCTGCACGTTGGTGTTGCAGACGGTGCTGCCGGCCTTGATGCGCGCCGCCGAGCCGAGCCGCGTGACGCTTGGAGGCGGCACCCACAATCCGCTCGCGCCCCCCTATCACTTTCTTGTGCGCAGCTTTGCGCCGTTGCTGCGCCGCCTCGGCGTGAACATCGGGATCGAGCTGAAGCGCCACGGGTTCTATCCGGCCGGCGGCGGCGAGATTGCGGCGACGATCGATCCTGCGGCCGCCAAACTTGTGCCGGTGAACCTCACCGAACGCGGTGCCCGGCAGGAAGCGTATGCGGAGTGCCTGGCGCCGGGATTGCGGCGCTCGGTGGTGAAGCGCGAACTCGAGACCCTCGGCGCGGCGCTGGGCTGGTCGGACGAGCAGTTGCGCGCGCCCGGCGTGCGCCAGGACGAAGGCCCGGGCAACGCCCTGATGGCGACCCTGGCCCATACGCAGGTCACCGAGGTGTTCACCAGCTTCGGCGAGCGCGGCATCTCCAGCGAGAAGGTCGCCGATTCACTCGCCAACAATGTCAGGCGCTACCTGGCCAGCAACGGCGCGCTCGGACCGTACCTTGCAGACCAGTGGATGCTGCCCCTTGCGCTGGCGGTGGCCGACAGCGGCGTCGCAGCCGAGTTCACCTGTTGCGAATTCACCCAGCACGCCAGCACCAATGCCGGCGTGATCGGACGATTCCTTCCGGTCGCCTTCGAGGTTGCGCCGATCGAGGCGGGATGGCGGGTGCACTTGTCTCCGACCACCGGCCGATAGGCGCAACGCATCAGGTGCGCGTCTGCCACTTTGCGCCAAGCACCTTTACCATCGAATCAAGGCCAACCTGCGATGACCAATCCTCTTCATCGCAGGAGCACCGTGGCGGACACTACTGCTTTGGAGAAACCGGACATTACTGCTTCGCTCCAACCAGGCACTCGGATTTGGCCGGAACCGGGTCAACTCTCGCTATAATTCGGGGTTTGTTCAATATCGCTTGACGCCGCGAAACCCGAGTGAAGCGGCCGCATGCCAGACCGAAAGGACGCCTCATGAGTGGGGACCACGACACGCCGATCAAGACACCCAAGCAGCTCATCACCGTAATCGTCCTTTCGTTCGTGATTCCAATCACGATGATCCTGATGCTGGTGTCCTACATCATGGGCGGCAAGAAGGTCGATGGACAGGGCATGGCGCTCAAGCCGGAATCGATCGCCGAACGGATCCGCCCGGTGGCGGCGGTCAATCTCAAGGCGGCCGACGGTCCCAAGGTTTACCTTACCGGCGAACAGGCCTACAACCAGGTGTGCAAGGCCTGCCATGAAGCCGGCGTTGCCAAAGCGCCGAAATTCGGCGACAAGACCGCGTGGGCGCCGCTGATCAAGGAAGGCTTGGACGATCTGCTCAAGGAAGCAATCAAGGGCAAGGGCGCAATGCCGCCGCGCGCGGGCAACCCGGATCTTTCCGACTACGAACTGGCACGCGCGATTGTCTACATGACCACCGCCGCCGGCGGCAGCTTCAAGGAGCCGGCGGTGCCTGCCGCGGCGCCGGTGTCCGGCGCATCCGCTGCGGCGGTCGGCGCGACGCCGGCGGCTGCGGGCGGCGCGTTGCCGGCCAAAGTATTGTTCGCCAGCGGCAAGACGGCCTTCGATGCTGCCGGGAGCAAGGCGATCGCCGAAGTGGCCGACTATCTCAAGGCCAACGCCGGCGCCAAAGTGGATTTGAGCGGCTACGTAGACAGCTCCGGCAACGCCACGAAAAACGCTGAGTTAGCCAAGCAGCGTGCCTTCGCCGTTCGCGATGCGCTCAAGAAGGCCGGCGTGACCGAAGACCGCATCAATCTGAAGAAGCCGGAGCAGATCAAGGGCGGCGCCGCCGCCGAGGCACGCCGCGTGGAAATTTCGCTCGCCGGCGCGGCGCCGGTCTTGGCAGTAGCCGCTCCTGCGGCCGGTGGCGCGGCTCCTGCGGCCGGTGGCGCCGCCCCCGCGGCTGCGGCCGGCAAAGCGCTGTACGACACCGCCTGCATGGCTTGTCACGCGGCCGGCATCGCCAATGCGCCCAAGCTGGGCGACAAGGCTGCATGGGAGCCGCGTATCAAGACCGGCATGGACACGCTGTACGCCAGCGTGCTCAAGGGCAAGGGCGCGATGCCGCCCAAGGGCACCGCTATGGCGTCAAGCGATGCCGACATCAAGGCAGCCGTCGATTACATGGTGGGCACTGCCAAATAGCGACCAGGCCTCGGCCTCTTTGCAACGGCGCCCGACAGGGCGCCGTTGTCATTTCTGCACGACGGTTTTTCAGATCTCCAGCGGGTCGACTTCCACATGCCAGCGCACGCCGGACGGCGCATTGGCGCCAAGCCAGGCGACCCAGGAGGTGAGAAACGCCTGCAAGGCCGGGCGCGACTGCGACTCAACGAGCAGCTGGGCGCGCTCCACGTTCATCAGGCGGGTGAGCGTCATCGGCACTGGATCGTAGATTTCGATGCCATCCGCCGCCACGCTCGAAGTCGCTGCGGCCTTGAGAAAATCGAGCGCGGTTTCGAGCTTCCTGGCCTCGGCGCGCAGCATCGCCTGGAACGAAGACGGCGGCAGGCCGGCGGCCTCGCGTTCGGCCAACAGGCCGCGCGCGAAGCCGTCATAGTCGCCATTGGCCACCGCCCGGAACAAGGGGTGCTCGGGCCGGCGCGTCTGGATGATGACTTCGCCCGGCTTGCCGGCGCGCCCGGCACGCCCGGCCACCTGGGTCAACTGGGCGAACAGGCGCTCGCTGGCGCGAAAGTCCGCGCTGAACAGGGCGGCATCGACATTGATGGCCGCCACCAGGGTCAGATTCTTGAAGTCATGCCCCTTGGCCAGCATTTGCGTACCCACCAGGATATCCGCCTCGCCCGCATGCACCTGGTCGAACAGGGCTTCGGCGGCGCCCTTGCGGCTGGTGGAGTCGCGGTCGATGCGCAGCACGCGCGCGTCGGGGAACATTTCGGCCACATGGGCTTCGAGCCGTTGGGTGCCTTGGCCATAGCCGCGAATGTCGATGTTGCCGCAGGACGGGCAGGCCTCGGGCACGTTTTCGGCATAGCCGCAGTGGTGGCACATCAGAGTTCCGCCGGAGGTGAAACCGCGACGCCGATGCAGCACCAGATAAGCGGTGCAGCGTGAGCAAGCGCTCACCCAAGCGCATGCATTGCAGGACAGGACAGGCGCAAAGCCGCGCCGGTTCAAGAAAATCAGGCTCTGCTCGGCACGCGCACGGCGCACGCGAATGGCGTCCAGAACAGGCGCGGAAAGGCCATGTTCGGTGCGCGCGCTGTTGAGATCGACAATACGCACCTGCGGCAAGACGGCGTCGGCCACCGCCCGTTCACGCATCGCCAGTTGCGCGTAGCGGCCCGACAGAGCATGGGCATAGGTTTCCAGCGAAGGTGTGGCGCTGCCCAGCACGATCGGGATCGATTCGCTCTTGGCGCGGTACACCGCCAGATCACGCGCCGAATAGCGCATGCCTTCCTGCTGTTTGAACGAGGCGTCGTGTTCTTCGTCGACCACGATCAGGCGCAGGCGCGGCATCGAAGCCAGCACGGCCAGGCGCGTTCCGAGCACGATATTGGCCGCGCCGGCATGTGCCATCAGCCAATGATGTGAGCGCTCGCCCTCGCTCAAGGCGCTGTGCAATGACACGATGGTGCTGGCGGGGAAGCGTTGCTGGAAATGCTCCAGCAGCCGCGGTGTGAGGTTGATCTCCGGCACCATGACCAGTACCTGCCCGCCCGCGGCCAGGGCGCGGGCCGCCACCTGCAGGTACACCTCGGTCTTGCCGCTGCCGGTGACGCCGTGCAACAGGTTGACGGCGAATCGCTGCGAGTGCAGGTCGGCGATGATGGCCTCGATCGCGCGCGACTGCTCCGGATTCAAGGCCGGCGCGCTTGTCGTGACGAACCGCTCCGCGCCGATCGCCACCACCTGCCCGCCTGCCAGCCAGGCCTGCACGTGCGTCATCGCCTTGGGTGAGAGGGCGAGCAACTCGTACCCATGGCAAGGGGCTGCGCAAAGGCGCGCGGCCAGCGCCGCTCTGGTACGTTCGCGCTTGGGGAAGTCCGGAACGTCCCCGATCCACCGATAGCGGGTCCAGAGCGCGGCCGTCAGCGGCCGGTCCGTCTTGATCAGTGCCGGTAGCGCGGCGCCCAGGGCATTGCCGAGTGGATGATGATAGTAGGCAGCGCAGAAGCGCAGGAGGTCCAGCCACTTGGCAGACAAGGGCGCCAGATCATCGAGGATGCGCGCCGGCCGGATGCGCGCAAGTTCGATTTCCGGGGTCACGTCGGCTTCCATCACCACGCCAACCATGGTGCGCGGGCCGAACTGAACGGCCACGCGCCGGCCGACGCTCATCGCAGCGTCGGCGACGCTGTAGTCGAACAATCCGTCTACCGGCACTTCGATGGCAACGCGTACAAACGGCATGGAAAACGGCCAGTCCAAGCCCCGAAAAGGGGCAGAAAAACAGGCTTCTCTTAAGGTAAAAGGTGAAAAACTGTTTCTAACCCGCCGTCTGCCATGGGGCTTCGACGGTGTGCACAAAACCTGTGGATAAGTTTGTTGATAACTACCCTGACGGTGCTCGCAACCCCAGGCGGGATAAGGACTTTTCTTTCGCTGCCCATTTTTCTTGCGTTATCCAAGCCTCTGTTTTTAAAGACCTTTGATGAAATGTCGCAAAGTGTTCGTGCGGCAATGCAACGGCATGCGGCTTGCCAAGATTATGTGCATAAGTCAAGCACTTTGTTGCATCAAAACCACCGGCCGGACAGGCGCTGCCATGGCCTTTGCGCAGGTCTGCTAGCCGCAAAGCGGCCACAGGCGCGGCGTTTCGGGGTGCCCCTGTGCAAACCCTTGTCCCATGCCGATCTGCGCCCCGGACGCAGGACAGTTCAATGCCATTGGCATAGAGACCTGCTGCAGGCGTCAGGCGGCGCGATGGTATTGCGGGCTCATTTCGTGCACCGCAGCTACCATCGCCCCGGCATGTTCGGGCGGCGTGAACTGCGAAATGCCATGCCCGAGATTGAAGACATGGCCGTGCCCGTGCCCGTATGACGCCAGCACCCGGCCAACCTCGGCGCGCACCGTTGCCGGCGGCGCGAACAGCACGCTCGGATCGAGATTGCCCTGCAGCGCCACCTGGTGGCCCACGCGCCTGCGCGCCTCCGACAATTCGATGGTCCAGTCCAGCCCCAGCGCATCGCAGCCGGTGGCGGCCATGTCTTCCAGCCACAGGCCGCCGCCCTTGGTGAACAGCACCAGCGGCACACGGCGCCCTTCGGCTTCACGCTTTATGCCTGCGGCCACCTGCGCCATGTAGGGCAACGAGAAAGTCTTGTAGGCGGCCGCCGAAAGCGCCCCGCCCCAGGTGTCGAACAGCATCACCGCCTGCGCGCCGGCGTCGATCTGCGCATTGAGGTAGGCCGTCACCGCACGCGCGTTGATATCGAGGATGCGATGCATCAGGTCGGGCCGGCTGTAGGCCATCGACTTGACGGTGCGATGATCATCGCAGCCGCCGCCTTCGACCATGTAGCAGGCCAAGGTCCACGGGCTGCCGGAAAAGCCGATCAGCGGCACCCGGCCATCGAGCGCGCTGCGGATCTGCCGGACCGCGCCGGTCACGTAGCCGAGCGAGGCCTCGATGTCGGGCACGCAAAGCTTGGCCACGGCGGTCTCGTCACGCACGGTGCGCTCGAACTTCGGCCCTTCGCCTTCGACAAAATACAGCCCCAGGCCCATCGCGTCGGGCACGGTGAGAATGTCTGAAAACAGGATCGCCGCGTCGAGCGGAAACCGCTCCAGCGGTTGCAATGTCACCTCGGTGGCGTAGTCCGGGTTCTTGCACAGCCCGAGAAAGGAACCGGCGCGCTTGCGCGTGGCGTTGTACTCGGGCAGATAACGCCCGGCCTGGCGCATCAGCCAGACCGGCGTGTAGTCGGTCTTCTCGCGCATCCATGCGCGCAGCATGGTGTCGTTTTTCAACGGCGTCACGTCAATCCTTTTTCACCACCGCATGGCCGCCGAACCCTTGGCGCATTTTCGCCAGCAGTTTCGCCGAATAGTCGTTGTTGCCCTGGGTGGCAAAACGCATCATCAGGGCTATGCTCATCACCGGCGCCGGTACGCCCAGTTCCACCGCTTCCAGCGCGGTCCAGCGGCCTTCACCGGAATCGGCCACCACCGGCGCGATCGCCTCGATGCCGGCCAGATCCTTGAGCGCTTCGGCGGTGAGATCGAGCAGCCACGAACGCACCACCGAGCCATGGCGCCACAGCTCGCCGATGGCGGCGCTATCGAGCGCGAATTCCTTCTTCGCTTCCAGGAGCGCAAACCCTTCGGCGAAGGCCTGCATCATGCCGTACTCGATGCCGTTGTGCACCATCTTGGAAAAATGCCCGGAGCCGGCCGGGCCGGTGTGCAGCCAGCCGGTATCGGCCGCAGGCGCGAGCGCGCGCAGGTAGGGCTTGACACGGTCGATGGCGGCCTGCTCGCCACCGGCCATCAGGCAATAGCCGTTGGCCAGGCCATGCACGCCGCCGGAGACACCGCAATCGACATAGCCCAGGCCGGCGCGCTTAAGAGTGGCCGCACGCCGCAGCGAATCCTTGTAGTAGCTGTTGGCGCCATCGACCACGCTGTCGCCCTCGGCGAGCAGGCCTTGCAGTTGCGCAAGCGTGGCCTCGGTGATGTCCCCTGCGGGCAGCATCAGCCACACCACGCGCGGCGCTTGCAGATGGTTCACCAGAGCGGAAAGCGATGTCGCGGCAAAACCGCCGGTCTCGGCGGCAAGCGCCGCGACAGTTGCCGGCGCCTGATCGTACAAGGCGGCGCGAATGCCGCTTTGTGCCAGGCGCCGCGCCATGTTGGCGCCCATCTTTCCCAGACCCACAAGTGCGAACGACGTCATTTGATGTCTCCCGGAATTGGCGCGGGCGGCGCGAGGGCGGCGCCGGATCAGTGCGTGGGCGGGCTTGCAAACGCTGTATTCTACCGTGCACACCTGACCCCACTTCACTCTGGAAAATGAAACAGAAAATCGGCCTGATCGGCCCTGGCGCCATGGGGCTGGGCATCACACAAGCGCTGCTGCGCGGCGGTTTCGCGGTATTCGTGCGCGACGTCGATCCCGAGCGCAACGCGCTGGCGGTCGCCGCCGGCGCCGACGTGTGCGAATCGGCCGCCGCCGTCGGCGCGCGCGCCGACATTGTCATCACCGTCGTGGTCAATGCCGGGCAGACCGACGAGGTCTGTTTCGGCGAGAACGGACTCGCCGATACCCTCAAGCCCGGCGCCATCGTGGTGTTGTGCTCGACCGTCGGCCCGGCCTACGCCGCCGACCTTGCCGTCCGCCTCGCCGCGCGCGGCTTCGTGCTGGTCGATGCGCCGATCTCCGGCGGCCCGGCGCGCGCCGCTGCCGGCACCATGAGCATGATGCTCTCGGGGCCGGAGGACGCGTTGCAACGCTGCGAGACCATGCTCAAGGCGATGAGCGACAAGCGCTACATGATCAGCGCAAAGCCCGGCGACGGCTCGCGCATGAAACTTGTCAACAACCTGATGGCCGGCATTAATCTGGTCGGCGCGGCCGAAGCGTTTTCGCTCGGCATCAAGGGCGGGCTCGATCCGCGCAAGATCTATGAAGTGATGATGGGCAGTTCCGGCATGAGCTGGATGGGCGGCGACCGCATGAAGCGCGTGATCGAGGGCGACCACACAGTCACCGCCGCCGCGCCCATCCTTACCAAGGACGTGGGACTTGCACTCGACAGCGGGCGCGACTTGAAGTTTCCGCTGCCGCTGGGCAGCGTTGCGCACCAGGCCCTCCTGGCCACGGTCGGCCTGGGCTTCGACGCCGAGGACGACGCCTGGGTGATCCGCACCTACCAGGCGTTGTCGGGAATCGCGTTGCCGGAGGACACGCGCTAGTTTGCAGATTGCAATCGGTGGCGCGCCGATGGTAACTTTCGGTTGATAGATTGCAGTTTGCGCAGTGCAATGCGCGCAGTGCGGTTTGCGCGGTGCAATTTGCGCAGTGCGGTTTGCGGACTGCGGTTTGCGGACTGTGATCTGCATATTGAGAACTACGACGCACGGCGCCGCCGGCGACACGCAACCACGGGAGAGATCGAATGACAACCGGAACCGCACGACGTGAATTCCTCAAGGCTTCGTCAACATTGGCGCTCGCCGCAGCGGCGGGATTCGCGGCCACACGCCAGGCTGGCGCCGCCGCTCTCGATGTACCGACGCTCGACCGGCTCGCAATCCGCGTGGTCGTCGACAGCAGTTTCGACCTGTTCTTCCGTCCCGCACAGGTCGCCGGCGTCGCCATCGCGCCGCCGCCGCGCTTGCCCGACTTCCGCCGCACCCTGCACAACGAATGGGGCCTTTCGCTCTGGCTGGAATCGCAACGCGGCAGCGAGGAGCGCACCATCATGCTCGACTTCGGCTGGAGCCAGAACGTGCTCTACAACAACATGGAATTGCTTGGGGTGGACCCGAAGAAGCTCGACGCGCTCATCGTCAGCCACGGCCACTACGACCATTTCGGCGGGCTGATCGGCTTTCTCGACAGGTACCGCGCCATGCTGCCGGCCGACATCAAGCTCTACGCGGGCGGCGAAGACAATTTCTGCAAGCGCTTCACCGGCCAGGCCGGGCAACTCGCCGACTTCGGCACGCTCGACCGGCGCGAACTGGCCGCGCGCAGGATCACCACTGTGCTGGCCGACAAACCGGCGATCGTCGCCGGGCATGCGTTCACCACCGGCAAGATTGCACGCAACAGTATCGAGCGCGTGCTGCCGAGCTCGCACGTGGAGTTCGGCATGAAGGACGGCGCCGGGTGCGAGAGCGGCAAGTATCTGCCCACCGCGATGGACGGCAAGGTGGCGCCGGACGAGCACATCCACGAACATGCCACCTGTTTCAACCTCAAGGGTCGCGGCCTGGTGGTGATCAGCTCCTGCGGCCATGTCGGCATCGTCAACTCGGTGCGCCAGGCGCAGGAGGTCTCGGGGATCGAAAAGGTGCATGCGATCATCGGCGGTTTCCACCTCGGGCCGGCACCACGCGACTACCTGGCGCAGGTGGTGGGCGAGATCAAGAAATTGAAGCCCGACGTGCTCATCCCGATGCATTGCAGCGGCCTCAACTTCGTGCAGGAGGCGCTCGTGCAAATGCCGGGGAACGTGCTGGTGACCACCACCGGCAGCCGCATCGCGTTTGGCGCATAGCGACAACGCCACCGACAGCGCGCTGCGGCGGCCACGAGCAATGCCGCGAGCAACGCTGCGGGCAATGCTGCGGGCAATGGCACGCGCCACACCGCGCCCGGCCGGCTTGGCGGATTTCGGTGTGACACCTGGCGCCCTACCGCCGCGTGTGACGGGGGTGTTCGCAAGCCCGGGTGCGCTCGCGCAGGTACGCAACCTTGGCCTCGCCTGCTCACTTTTCCTCACGCTCGCCCTTGCACTCACTTCGCCGCCGGCCGGCGCCGCCGAGAAGTCCGAACGCAGTGCCACCGAACTGATGGATGTGGTGATGTGGAATCGCGAACCGATCGGCGGAGCGTTCCGCCTGATCGACCACACCGGCCGGGTGCGCCGCGATACCGACTTTCGCGGCAAGTTGATGCTGGTGTACTTCGGCTTCACCTTCTGCCCCGACATCTGTCCCATCGACCTGCACCAGATTGCGCTCGCCCTCAAACGCCTGGGTCCGGATGCCGGGAGGATCGCGCCGCTTTTCATCACGCTCGACCCGGCGCGCGACAGCGTCAAACTGCTGGCGCAATACGCGCCCGCCTTCGATCCGCGCATCATCGCCTTGACCGGCGACGCCAAAGCGATTCATCAGGCGGCGACGGCCTACAAGGTGTACTACGCCAAGGTCCCGAACAACGGTCCTTCACGCTACACCATCGACCATTCGTCCTTCATCTACCTGATGGGACAGGACGGCACGTATCTCGGATTCATTCCACCGAGCACCTCCGGCGAACGGATTGCCGAGGTCTTGCGCTCGAAGCTGATGCGCTGACAGGGGCGCCGCGCAGGCGGCCGTCTGAGCGTGATGCGCGCGCGGCACGCCGGAACGCACGGACGCCGGACTTTCGACACTTGTGGCGATTCACTTCCTTGGCGTTCGCCTTTAACTTGCGAAGCGGAATTGCGCAACCGTCCGCATGCGCCAGCGCCATCGACGACGCCGGGCCATTCGCATGGGTCGGCAGCGAAACACGCATCGCCGGGCGGCTGATTCCCGTCGATCGTGCCCATTAGAGCGCCCGGGCCCTCGAATGGCATGAGACTACTTTCCGGCCCGCAAGGAGTGATTCAAATGAAACGCGCCCAAACGCTTAGCGCAACCGCGATCCACGCTGTCTACAAAGGCATCATCTCCCTGCTGCTTGGCCGAAGGGATGCTCGACCCGGTCTCGCGTCGATCTTCCTTGCAGTTCTTCTGTCGATCGGCACCAATTCGGCGAACGCCGCTTTGACTTCAGTTGCCGTGCATTCATGCGCGCCCAACGTCCTGGATTGCGCGCAGACCGGGCCGCACGACACCGCAGTCTTCAATGCCTACGTGGCCCAGGTAAATAGCCAGACACTTCGCTTTATCGTTACCCAGGGCGGCAGCGGCTTGACCTTCGAGATGATCACGTCGCTCCAGGACAGTCAAGCGGGCAATGTCCACACAACTCTTTTCGGGGACCAACTAGCGCTCTCGTTCGGTGGCACAGGAACGGTCGGCATGCAGGCGACACAAATCAGCAGCCTCGGATTCGGGCCCAACGGACAGATCAGATTCAACGTTGACTATAGCGTTTCAGACCTTGCGGCACCGCTGACGCTGGACGTCTATTACGCGCTTGCGCCGGTGCCGGAACCCGGGACCTACGCGATGCTGCTTGCCGGCCTTGGCGTTATCGCCAGGGTCGCCCGACGCAGGTCGGTGGGCGCAAGGGCGCGTTCGCCCTATCGCGAATAAGAGTAGGGGCGTTCCTTCGCCTATCCAAAGAAGAGACGTTAAGCACAACACCTATGCCTGCAGCGCCAAAAGTCACGAAAAGTGACGACGGACGCAAACAAACCATTCGCAAACGGAAAGGGCTTTTTGCTACCCTATGCAGCGCGCGTCGTGTAGCATCGCACCGCCGCGTCAAAGCTTGCTTAGCCCAGAGTTGGCGTGAAACAAATTTCAAGATGTAATTTGAATTTCTTGGGCCGGTGCCGCGCACTTGTGTTCGACGTCAAACTTTTCCGCAATCGATCTATCCGGCATTTTCGAGGAGGGCCTGCCAAATGAACATCCGCATTGTTTTGACCATCAACGCGTTCCTGGCCATCGTCCACGGACTCGCGTTTCTGCTGGCGCCTGCGTTCGCCCTGGGGTTCTACGGAATGACCACCGGAGCCTCCGAACAAGTGATGGGCCAGCTCTTCGCCACCGAACTCCTGATGCTTGCCTCCTTGTGCTGGTTTGGCCGCAGCCTGACCGATGGCGCCGCGCTACGTGTCATAGCAATCGCCAATTCGTTCCCGAACGCGGTCGGCGTCTACGTCACGCTCAGGGCAACCTTGGCAGGGGAGATGAACGTAATGGGCTGGTTGGGCGTCGCGATATACGCTGGGTTGTGTATTGGATACGCGGCGTCGCTTTTGCGCAACAAGCAGGCCGCGTGACGGCCTCGCACTTGCGATCGATCAATGGCCCACGCTAGCAGCCTGTCGGACTTTGGGCGTCGATAGCGAAAATCGGCCCCAGCGAGGACAGTTTTTGCCGCATTCGCCGCCCCATAGCCCGGCTATGGGGC
>JAYVST010000889.1:0-1686 GCA_043775255.1 Burkholderiales bacterium | reverse complement strand
CAGGCGGTGGCGTTTCCCGGCGACATCGGGCTGGCGGCGGCGGCGGTGATCACCGGCGGGGTGGCGGCGCGCCATCCCGCTCTGCGCATCGCCTTCTCGCACGGCGGCGGCGCGCTGGCGGTGATGTTGCCGCGCCTGGCGCACGCCTGGCGCATGACACCCAAGGCGCTGGAGCAGATGCCGGAGTCGCCCGAGGTCTACGCGCGGCGCTTCTTCTACGACTGCGTGGTGTTCGACCCGCTCCTGGTGAAGTTGCTGATCGAGCGCTATGGCGCCACGCAGATCGTCGTCGGCAGCGACTATCCCTATGCGATGGGCGAGGGCGATCCGGTCGGGTTGCTGGAGAGGAGCGGGCTTGACGCGGCGACCATCGCCGCGATCACGGATGCCAACGCAAGGCGTTTTCTGGGCGTGTAAGGGCGCCCGCCTGCGCCGGACACGTTGCGCGCTCCGGGCTGTCCGGCCTGTTGCGTGACATTCATCACTATTGGTGACGAATACCCCCGCGCGAGTGATTTTGTTCACAGACATGGGAAGGCACGATGCGTAAATTGGGAACTGTCTCCTCCTCTTCTGCCCGTCAGACAGGCAGTTCAACCGCAACCCCCAAGGTTGCGGTTTTTTTTTGCCCGCGCCTTCCTGCTAACCTTGCAACCCTGGCGCAGCGCTTTGCGGCGCGTGGTCGCGGTAGCGGGCAATTCATGTTTTCGTTTTTTCGGCAAGGGTCGGCGCTACACGTAGCGTTCATCGCAGTGCCGTTGTCTGCGACGATCGCGCACACGGCGGTGAGCGCGGCGCCGCCCGACACCATCGCCCAGCGCGTGATCGCCTGCGCCGCCTGCCATGGCAGCGAAGGGCGCGCCACCATTGAGGGCTACGTCCCGCGCATTGCCGGCAAGCCGGCCGCATACTTGTTCAACCAGCTACTCAATTTTCGTGACGGTCGGCGGCGCAGCGCGGCCATGACCTATCTGGTGGCGCATCAGAGCGACGCTTATCTGGGCGAGATCGCCGCGTACTTTGCCGCGCAACCGCTGCCATACGCGGCGCCGCGCGCAGGCCGCGCGAGTGCGGCCGACCTGGAGCGCGGACGTCGCCTGGCGCAGGACGGCGACCGCACGCGCGAACTTCCCGCCTGCGCCGCCTGTCATGGCGCAACGCTCATGGGCGTGATGCCGGCGATACCGGGCCTGCTCGGTTTGCCGCGCGATTATCTGAACGCGCAAATCGGTGCATGGAAAGGCGGCATGCGCCGCGCCGCCGCGCCGGATTGCATGGCACAGGTGGCGCGCGCCCTGCAGCCTGAAGACGTGGGTGCGGTCTCGGCATGGTTGGCGGCGCAACCGGTGCCGCCGTATTTCGCACCGGCCCCGGCTGGAAGCGTGAGCACGCTGATCAAATGCGGCGTGTTCGAGGCGCCGGTGCGGCCATGAGAGGCCTGATCGCGGGGACTTGCGGTCTGCTTGCCATGGCACTGGCCCTCTTTGCCGCGCTGGTATTTCTCGGCCTGCGCGAACCTTCCGAGGCGACCGAAAATTCTTCAGCCACCGCAGTCGCAACGATACCGGGGGACGCGCTGGTGGCGCGCGGACGCTATCTTGCACTGGCCGGCAATTGCGTGGCCTGCCATACCGAGCGCGGCGGTGCACCCTACGCCGGCGGCCGCGCGATCGAAACCCCGTTCGG
>JAYVST010000888.1:0-2526 GCA_043775255.1 Burkholderiales bacterium | reverse complement strand
AATCGGCCCCAGCGAGGACAGTTTTTGCCGCATTCGCCGCCCCATAGCTCGGCTATGGGGCAAGAAGGCGGTGAAAAATGGACCGCTGCGGTCGATTTGCAGCCGACGATTCCCAAGTCCGACAGGCTGCTAGCGGCCCGGACGGCAGTTCCGAGGTGGCGCACCAACCCGCGTTCCCTGTCGAATGTTCGGGTGCGACTTCAAGTTGCGCCGTGGCAGACCGTTAAGCAAGGGAAACCCCGCATGGGTATTGCATCAACCGAATCATGCCGGTCTGCGTTGATCACTCTGATCACCCTGATCACCCTGATCACCCGAATTGGCCGGCGCCAGGGCTTGAATTCGGGGGATCGGCCCAAATATTGCATACAGCACCGAATTTTGCATGCAGCAGTTCAATCGACGTACCGGTGCGTGAAGAAGGCCCAAAAGGCCGCGCACCGTCACTGGAGAATGGCATGACCATCCAACTGCACTCGAACGCACCGGCCATCCTTACCAACGTGTTGTTCAACAGCCCGAACTACTATGTTGCCGAGGTTTCGCAGGGGCGCAACCTGCAGGGCTTCGAAGTGGTCGACAAGTTCACCGGGCGTGGCGCTTTCATCGACGGCGCGGTCGCCACCAAACTGCGCGCTTCCTTCCAGGCCATGGTCGCAGCGCATGCGGGTGAAGTCACACCCGATCAGGTCGATGAATTCATCAGCGGGTATGACGCACTGCTGCTGCAACGCGTGGTGTTCCACTAGCAGGGCATCCGGTACTTTTCCCACAGGAGACCGACCGCAGATAGTGGCCAACCCGCATGCGCGGGGTACAATTCGGTCACTCAAGAAAACGCCCGGTGCACCGGGCGTTTTTCATTTCGCCGCCCGCGCCGTGCCAAACACGCCCCCCGCCAGACCTGCGGCACAGTTCGCCTCCCGGCGCTCCTTCGTCGTTCTGATCGCGGCGCTTGCCACCATCGGCCCGTTTTCGATGGACACCTTCCTGCCAAGTCTGCCGGAACTGCAGGTTGCGCTCGGCGCAACCCAGGTCCAGGCGCAACAGGCCCTCTCGGCCTACCTGCTCGGGTTCGGCATCATGAGCCTGTGGCATGGAGCGATCTCGGACGCGATCGGCCGGCGCCCGGTGATCATCACCGCGCTGGTCGTCTACGCGATCGCGGCGCTGATCTGCACTTTCGCTCCGTCGATTGAAGTTCTGATCGGCGCGCGCCTGGTGCAGGGCCTGTTCGGCGGCGCCGGCGCGATCGTATCGCGCGCGATCGTGCGGGACTGCTTCGAAGGAGCGCAGGCGCAGCGCCTGATGTCCACCGTCATGCTTCTGTTCGCGCTGGGGCCGGCACTCGCGCCGGTTTTGGGCGGCTACCTGCATCAGTGGTGGGGATGGCGCAGCGTTTTCGGTTTCATGCTGGTGGCCTCCCTGGCCTTGCTCGCCTGGACCTGGAAGTCCCTGCCGGAAACCCATCCGCCGGATGCCCGGGTTCCGCTCAAGGCGGGACCCATGGCGGCCGATTACCTGAATGTCTTCACGCGGCCGGAATTCCAGTTGCTCGCGGCCACCATTGCGCTGAACTTCTCGACTTTTTTCGTTTACGTGATGGCGACGCCGGCCTTCATCCTGCGCCACCTCGGAATGACCTCCACAGACTTCGGGTGGTTCTTCATTCCCGTGGTGGCCGGCATGATGCTGGGCGCCGCGCTTTCGGGCCGACTGGCCGGGAGGTTTTCGGGGCGGCGCACGGCAAATGTCGGCTTTTTCGTGATGGCCGCCGGCGTGGCCGTCAATCTGGCCCTGCAGCTCGGCGTGGCGCCCGGCATGTCGCCCGGCTATTTGTTGACCGTGATTTCGATCGCCCCGCTGGTCGTATCCGCAGTCGGACAGTCGATGATCACGCCGTCGCTGCAATTGCTGATGATGGACTTGTTTCCGCACAATCGCGGCATGGTCGCCTCGGCCCAGGGATTCACCCAAGTAATGCTGTCGACCCTGGTGGCGGGCGTGATCGCGCCGTTCGTATCGGACACCGCCGCCCACCTCGCCTTGACCAGCGCCGCATTTCTTGTTGCCGGCGCGGCGGTCTGGATCGTCTATTTGCGCGTGCGCCGGCGTTGAGGCCGTCGCCGCAGCCGGGCCCGGGCGGGGAAGCGCCTACATCTGCTCCCACGGCAACCCATCATGGCGCCAGCCGTTTTTCGTGCCACGATGGAAGTCGTGGTCGAGGTCGCCTTCGAATCCGTACAGCACGTTGGTAACGTCGACAAAGCCGTCGTCCTCGAGCGCGCGCGCGGCATCGAGGGTGCGCTTGCCCGAGCGGCAAATGAGCAGGATCGGCCGATCCCTGGTCCGGGCTTCGCGCAGCACTTCAAGCGCGAAGTCCGGGTTGACGGTCCACTCGGGCGCCTCTTGCCAGGCGATGTGAATCGCGCCGACCGGATGGCCGACATAAAGAAACTCGATTTCGCAACGGCAGTCGATCAGGAGCGCGTCCGGATGCGAGGCCAGAAAATCGAAGGTCTCGCG
>JAYVST010000887.1:0-2628 GCA_043775255.1 Burkholderiales bacterium | reverse complement strand
GAAATTCTCCGAAGCGCTGCGCTCGCAGGCGGTGGCGGGCAAGATGGCCGTGGCGCTCGCCGCGCTCAAGGCTTACCGGATCGACGGCGTGCCGGCGATGGCGGTCAACGGCCGCTTCCTGACCGCGCCCTCGATCGTCGGCAGCCATGAACGCTGCCTGCAGGTGGTGGACTATCTGGTCGAGCAGGAGCGGCGCGGCAAGCGGGCCTGAGTAGGCGCAAGTGCCGAACGCGCCGGGGCATGCGAGGGCTGCGAAGGCAAACCAGTGGACAAATCGAGCAACTTCAATGCCATGCCGGTGATGCGTATCCGCAAATGCGGCTTCGCATGGTGCATTTAGGGCTTCGCGCATGCTCAATTCCCGAGCGGCAGGCGCAAACGTAGTACTTTGCCGTCGGTACCGAGCCTCGCGTGCCGCCGCAGGCGGACGGTTTTCATGCAGCGGGCCAGGCCTCAGTTAGCGTCCAGAAGTACCTGCACGGACAAGTCGGCAACCGCTTCGCGTACGCCGGGAAACGCGGCGATCACGTAGTTGGATCGGCGCGGCGATAACGACATCGCCGAATCGCCTGATGTTGAATTCCATTCGGTGTCTGAACGCTCGAGAATGACCAGCCGAAATGACAATGCTTTCGGGTTCGTGACTGCACCTCGATTGCGGCGATGCCTGGGGCGACGCATTGCGCCCGCGCCTCTGGCTCAACTGCGGGGTTCGTCCAGTCCTGCGCGAAAACTCATCAGCCTCGCGCGCGCCCGCGCGATCGCCGCGCCGCCGTCGATCGCCCTGCCTATGCGAAAAGCGCTATCCGGCCGGGCGTAAGCTAGGTCTTCGATCAAGATATCCGACGATTGCGCGTTCAATTGTCGATCGAGAAGGGTCATCAAACTTGTGCGTGTTGACGCCGCCGCCAATTTCCCGACATCCCTGCCAAGCAAGCGGCAGCCGGCGCGCTCCTCTTCGAAGCCCTCCACGTCCATCGCGCCTTCGTCATACAGGCGAATCCTGTTGCCGGCGTCGGCATATGAAGTCAACAGCAGTTTCAAGTCCCACGCATCCTTGGATGTTTCACGATGGCGGTCCTGCCAGGCGAAGAACTTGAGCATTGCTAGACCCGGTAAAGACGCCGCCTTGATCGACAATGCATCAGCAACCCGCAGCGTGACGGCGGCGGCCAGGGCGTCGACATAGCCGATCACGTTCATGACCACCGCTTGGTCGGGTGGCCAGGCGATGGTCGCGCGAGCGTCCGCGATGGCGCCGAACGGGACCAGGTCAAGGTGAAAACCGCGCAGGGTCGCGTGGTCCAGCCGGTGCGTCACGCGCGCATGCGGCGAGAACTCGCCGGTGCCGATGATTTCCTGTTTCACGCGCTCGAAGGTTGGCCAATCGGGTAGTGCGATGGCGATATCGGCGTCGGCGGTTTTGCGCTGTGTAGGAACGCCGTGCAGTGCCTCGAGCAACCAGTCGCGTGCGAGGGCGCCGACCAGGAACCAGTCAACACCTGCGCGCGCGGCGGCAGCGGCGACAAGAGCCAGCGCCCTGGCGTGGGCCGGCTCAATCCTGGTCGTCAGGTCCGGCGAGGTATCGCTCATGGATCAATTGCGCAGTCTCGATGGCACGCGGGTCGCCGGTTGCCAGGAGTTCAGCGTAAATGAGTAGGGGCGGCGCGGTATCTGTGCGTTTGTCCGGCGGGAAGCGCCAGAAGGCATCGGTGATGAAAATGTCGCCCTGCGAGTCGGCACGCATGCGCATGTCTCGCTTCAAGGGCATGGGGTCACCGAATGTGTGAACGATGCAAAGGGCGGGCTTCAGATAGCCGGTGAGCTTGGCAGCCGCAACATCGCCGCCGAAGCAGGCGTCATAGCGCTTGACATCGACCGCTTGCCACCACGCCGGATCAGCGGCACGAAAACGGTCAATCGTTGCCTTGTATGCTTGTTTTTGTATGTACGCATTCACCCATTGCGTAATCAAGTCAGGACGGCGAAGCAGATGCAACGTCTTGCCCCCGCGTAAATGCCCGAGCGTGCGCATGCCCTCGAATACCCCGGCCACGGTGCCCACCGCGACCTGTGCGGCCGCTGCGATCTCGCGATAGGGGCGGTTCAGATAGTCGGGCTCGGCCAGCAGCACGAACATCACCCGCAGGCCTTTGGCTGCGAACGAGCGCGGTGGCGCCTTGGCTGCGGCTAAGTCTTTGGGCGGTTCGCGGCCGGCGATGCGGACGAACAACCCGGGGCCTGCGAAATAGGCGTTTCCGGCCGCATCGACAAAGGGAATGCCTGCGGCAGCCAACGCCTGCGCCGCCTCCGGCGCAATGCGTGGCGCGGTCAACAGATGGGGCGGATCGGCGCCCCGTTGCCATGCTGCCCTGAGCGGTTCTACCGCTGCCAAAGTGATCGTCTCGGGACGATGAATCATCCGGTAGAGCCGCGGCCGCTGACGCCCGAGACGCAACAGAAGATGCTGGGGATTGTCCGGCGCCTGGGTCAGCCCGAAACCATGACCGGCGCCGGCAAGCGCTGCCAGTGCAGGGGGGGCAAACGGGTCTGTGACAACGGGGTGATCGGGAGCAGGTGGCATGACCAAGTTTGTTCAAAATATTGCCGCGTTCAACAAAATTGAAC
>JAYVST010000886.1:0-1910 GCA_043775255.1 Burkholderiales bacterium | reverse complement strand
GCGCCGCGCAACGGCTCCCATGCGCGCCGCTGTTGCGAACCGGACCAGTGGCCGAAGCCGCGCGCGAGCATCATCATGCCGGTTACGGCGCTCAAGCCGACCGGCCCGGCGTTGGCGCCGGACGCGGTGGTCAGGCGGATGCCGCGCGCACGGATGTCGTCGAACACCGGGTGGTCGATGCCCGCGTTGCACAACTGCAGCCATTGGAGGTTCGGCGCCCATTTCACGGCGGCGAAGAACTGGCGCGAATGGGTCGGGATGATGTCGGTGGAAAAAAACGCCATGGTCACGCGCGCCGCTGCGGCCGCGTCGATGCGGGCCTCCGGATCGGCGGGCAGGACGACGGGTTCGACCGGCGCACCCGCGCGCAGAGCGGCCGCGACAAAGTCTTCGCCGTAGCGTGCGTGACAGGCGTGCGAAAGCAGCAGGCCGTTCATTGGGCGGCGCGCGGCCGTCACGTCAGTGCGTCCGCATCAAGCGCCCAGGTCGACGGCGCGTGCCAAAAGCGTCTTGTCCTGGCGCATCTTGAATTTTTCGACGCGTAGCGTGGGCGTGTGCGGCAGCGCATCGACAATGGTGACGTAACGCGGCGCCTTGATCGGCGCCAGATGCTTGCGGCACCAGTCGGCGATTTCCTGCGCGCTCACCCGCATGCCTTCGCGCACCACGATCGCGGTCAGGATGTCGTCTTCACCTAAGTCGGAGGGCACGGCAATCGCGGCGGCTTCCTGCACCGCCGGATGGTTGCCGATGACGCGGTCGATCTCGGCGCCGGAAATGTTCTCGCCGCGCTTGCGAATGATGTCCTTCTTGCGCGCGACGAACCAGTAGTAGCCGTCCTGGTCGTGCCAGGCGAGGTCGCCGGTCATGAACCAGCCGTCGCGAAAGGCGGCGCGGGTCTGTTCCGCATCTCTGAAATAGCCGAGCATCATGGTCGGCGTCTTCACCGCCAGCTCGCCCGTGACGCCTATGTCTACAGTGTTGCCGGCAGCGTCGACGATCTTGAGTTCGGTGAGCTTGACCGACGGGTCGGGGTGGATGCTGGGCTTGCCCATCGAGCGCATGCGCCTTTCGCCGGCAAAGGGGTTGTTCATCGCGCCGGGGATTTCCGACATGCCGAAACCCTCGATCACGTGCGGCATGTCGAATTCGTCACGGAAGACGCGATAGACCTCGTCGTCGAAGGGGGCGCCGAACATCTTGCGCAACTTGTGGCCGGGCCGGTATTCGCTGCGCGGACGGCGCATCAGGATGCCGGCCGCGGCTGCGATGGTGTTGACTTCAGTGGCGCCGGTTGCGTGCGCCACCTCCCAGAAGCGGCTGGCGGAGAAGCGCGGCTCGAGAATCAGCACGGCGCCTGCCGCCAGGGAGCCGCACAGCGAGTAACAGACGGCGTTGATGTGGAACATCGGCAGCACGCAGAGGAGTCGCTCGTCGGGCTGCAGGTACATGCGCGCCACAAAGCCTTCGGCAGCCAGCACGACGCCGCGCTGGCTGTGCATCACGCCTTTTGGAAAGCCGGTGGTGCCGGAGGTGTAGACCAGCATACAGGTCGCTTCAGGCGCGCCTGCGGGCGTGATCATCGCTTGCGCGGCGCCGGGGTTGGCGGCCAGCGGCGCGACATCTCCGGGACCGGGCTGGTTAAGCGCGAACCAGGGGCGCGGCTCGATGGCTGCGCAGGCGATCTGCGCGGTGCCCACGGCTTCCGGCGCGGCGATCACACCGCATACGCCGGCATGGTTGAATACGTAGCGCACTTCCTCGACGCCGTAGTCGGCATTGACCGACACCATGATCGCGCCAAGGTGAGCGAGAGCAAAAAAGATGAACGCGGTGCTCGGATGATTGAGCGACATGACGCCGACGCGGTCGCCCGGCTTGACCCCGCGCGCGGTCAATGCGCGCGCCGT
>JAYVST010000885.1:0-2302 GCA_043775255.1 Burkholderiales bacterium | reverse complement strand
CCGCATCCAGTACAACACGGTGGTGTCCGGCGCGATGAAGATGTTGAACGCGCTCGAAGACGCGCCGCGCGGCGACGGTGACGGCGCCGCCGCAGCCGTAGTGCGCGAGGGCCTGTCTATCCTGCTGCGCGCGCTCAATCCGGTGGTGCCGCACATCACCCATGCGTTGTGGGTGGAACTGGGCTTTGCCGCCGGCATGGGCGACATTCTCGACGCGCCCTGGCCCAGGGTGCTCGAAGAAGCGCTCGCGTCGGACGTGGTCGAACTCGTGCTGCAGATCAACGGCAAACATCGTGGCAGCGTGCAGGTGCCAAGCGAGGCCGGAAAAAGCGACATCGAGGCGCTCGCGGCGGCCAGCGAAGCGGCGCAAAAATATCTGGCAGGCAGGGCGCCGAAAAAAGTGATCGTGGTGCCGGGCCGGCTGGTCAACATCGTTCTCTGACATGCCGCACCGCATGCCGACCTCAACGCGCCGCGCCCTCCTCGGGCTGGCGCTGACGCTGCTTCTCGGGGCGTGCGGCTTCCATCTGCGCGGCAGCGCCAACCTGCCCTATGAGACGCTGTTTGTCGACATGCCAGAGTCCAACCTGATGGGGGCGGAACTCAAGCGCACTCTGCGTGCCGGCACCAATTCCCGCATCGTCCCCACCCGTGCGGAAGCCGAAGCCATCCTCACGCCGTTTCGCCAGGCCACCGCCAAGACCATTCTCTCGCTTTCCAGTTCGGGCCGGGTACGCGAGTTCCGTCTCAGGTACAACTTCGACTTCAGGCTGACCGACCGCCAGGGGCAAGACCTGGTCGCGCCGATGCTTCTGGTGATCGAACGCGACTTCCCGTTCAACGACAACCAGGTGCTGGCCAAGGAAACCGAGGAAGCCCTGATCTATCGCGACATGCAGTCCGACATGGTGCAGCAGGTCTTGCGCAGACTCGCAGCCACCGCGCCGCTCAAACGCGAGCGCTAGCCAACTTCGTGCGTCCCGCATGCAGATCACGCCTGAGCAACTGCCTGCCCAACTCGCCCGTGGATTGAGCCCGCTCTACGCGGTTACCGGGGACGAACCACTGCGCGCGCTCGAAGCCGCCGACGCCATCCGCGCCGCCGCGCGCGCCAAGGGTTTCACCGATCGCAAGGTTTTTTCGGTCACCCAGCATTTCGACTGGGGCGCGCCCAAGAGCGAGCTTTCGGGGATGTCGCTGTTCGGCGACCGCGTGCTGATCGACCTGCGCATTCCTTCCGGAAAGCCGGGCAAGGACGGCGCTGCGGCGCTGGAGCAACTGGCCAAGCAGGCCCATGCCGACGCCGCCCTGCTGGTGACCTTTCCGGGCGACTGGAGCACCCTCAAGACCGTCTGGTGCAAGACCCTGGCCGAGGCCGGCGTGCTGATCGAATCGAAGGCCATCGACGTAGGCGCGCTGCCGGGCTGGATCGGCGAGCGCCTGAAACGGCAAAACCAGAGCGCGGATCGCGAAGCGCTCGCCTTCATCGCAGAAAAAGTCGAAGGCAACCTGCTGGCGGCCCACCAGGAAATCCAGAAGCTGGCCCTGCTCCACCCGGCGGGCATGCTTGCGCTGGAAGACGTGCGCGACGCCGTGCTCAACGTGGCACGCTACGATGTGTTCAAACTTTCGGAAGCCTGGCTGGCGGGCGACATAGTGCGCTTTCGGCGCATGCTCGAAGGCTTGAAAGGCGAAGGCGAAGCGCCGCCGCTGGTGCTGTGGGCAATGGCCGACGACATCCGCGCCCTGGCCAAATTGCGCCGCGGCGAACGCGTGTTCAACAAGGGCCCGCGCGTCGGCGCCTATGAAAAGCGCGCCCGCTCCATCAGCCCGCGCCGCATCGGCGAGGCCTTGAAGCACGCAGCTGCCATCGACCGCCTGGTCAAGGGTCTGAGGCCGCGCGAACTCTCCGACGATGTGTGGGAAGAGTTCTATCGTCTGGGCGCGCGGCTGGCCGCGCCCTAACGTCAGAAATTCGCAAGAGCGGAACTACGTCACACAATCCGCGCGTAGCCGGGGCCGGCGGCAACATCCGCTTACACGGTTTACAACTCTGCATTCAGCCCGATCGGCGGCAGTGCCGTTATTCGGGCATGGGGACATCCCATCGAATTTCGGAGAAACACCAATGAACCGCACCCAGATCAAGACCGCCGCCCTGTCCGGCATCATTGCTGCCCTGCTGTCGGGCGGCGCCTTCGCCCAGAATGCGGCCAACGACGTGCAGCGCAACGTCAACCAGCAGCAACGCATCGAAAACGGCTTGAAGGACGGCTCGCTCAACACCCGTGAAGCCGCGCGC
>JAYVST010000884.1:0-3629 GCA_043775255.1 Burkholderiales bacterium | reverse complement strand
CCCCATAGCCGGGCTATGGGGCCGCGAATGCGGCAAAAACTGTCCTCGCTGGGGCCGATTTTCGCTTTCGACGCCCCAAGTCCGACAGGCTGCTAGCGTTTGACACGAGCGGCCGACGGCGGTCGTAGGCGTGTCAATGAATCCGACGCGTCTTCAGCGCGCGCAACTTCGCATACTTCGTCATGCTGTTGAAGCAGCCGATGGCGATGTGCACGAATCCGGGCAGTCCGTCGAGAAAGCCGCGTTTGAAGATGTAGAACTTGACAAAGCGCACCAGCGGGCTCAATGCCACCTGCGTCCAGGTGGCGCTTTCGCCGCGCGCGGCAAGCGCTTCGGCCTGCAGGCTGGTATAGCGGTTTTGCTTGGCAAGATAGGCGTCCAGGCTTTCGGCGGATTCGTGCAGGAGATCGCCTTCAAGCGTGCCGACGGCGGCTTCGGTCAGCACCTTTTCGTGGACCGGATCGTCGCTCCAGCGCGCATGCCCGCGATGAAACAGGCGCAGGGACCAGTCCGGATAGCCCTCGCCATGGCGCAGGTAACGCCCCATGAAGCGGTTGGCGCGCGCCATGCGCCAGGCTGAAAAACGCGGCGACCCGTCCAGCGCTGCGACGATGGCAGCGCGGAGCGGGTCGCTGACGCGCTCGTCCGCGTCCAAGCACAACACCCAGTCATGCCGCGCCAGCGCGACGGCGCGCTGCTTCTGGATGCCGAAACCGGGCCATTGACCGTGCGTGACGCAGGCGCCTGCGCGCAGGGCGATGTCCAGGGTATTGTCGGTGCTGCCGGCATCGAGCACGACGATGTCGTCGGCAAAGGCAACGCTTGCCAGGCATTGCCCCAATTGGGCCCCGGCGTTGAGCGTGATGACGACCACCGAGAGGGGCAGGCCGGGCGGGCGTGCGGGGGAGGGGGTCATGCGGCGGATATAATCGACGCTTCTATGGAGAAGAAGCTGGCCAGGCCGGTCGGCCTCGGGGCGCCAAGCGGCGGATTGTAAGCGATGCCGCCTGCCGCTTTGCCAGGTGACCTTTGAGAACCGCATGATTCATGACGAGAACCTGCCGCTGGCAGGGGCTGTCATGTTGTTGGGTGCGGTCAAGCGGCGCCGATGTCGTCGCCGAACTGGCAGTAGCGCCCCTTGGGGACGTACCCTTTGTAGCGCCCCTTGGGGACGTACCCTTTGGAGCGCCCCTTGGGGACGCACCCTTTGGAGCGCCCTAGCGCTCGATGACACAGTGGCGCACCCGCGTTGCAACCCGCTTGCCTGACCCCGCTTACCCTGTATCGGAACACATGCAGCGCATCCTGCTGGTCAAGACCACTTCGTTGGGCGATGTCATCCACTGCCTGCCGGTCGTCAACGATATCGCCGCGCTGGTCGCGGGCGCGCAGATCGAATGGGTGGTCGAAGAGACCTATGTCGACGTAGTGCGGCTGCATCCGGCGGTGCGGCGCGTGTTGCCGGTGGCGGTGCGGCGCTGGCGCAAGAACCTGTTCAGACCGGAAACTCGCGCGGAAATCGCTGCCTTTCGTCAATCGCTGGCGCCCGAAGGCTATGATCGGGTGATCGACGTCCAGGGGTTGGCCAAGAGCGCGCTCATCACCCGTTTCGTTCGTGGCCAACGGCATGGATTCGACCGCGCCAGCGCCCGCGAATGGGTCGCCTCGTTTGTCTATCACCATGCGCACAACGTTTCCTGGGCGCTCGATGCGGTTGCGCGCAATCGCAAGCTGGTGGGCGATGCCGTGGGCTACGTGGTGCGCGGCAGGCCCGAATTCGGCATCGCGGCGGCGCCTGCGGATTTCGATTGGCTGCCCGCCGCGCCCTACTGCGTTTGCCTGACCGGTACGACCGACGCCGCCAAGCTCTGGCCGGAAGAGCGCTGGAGCGTGCTGGGGCGCCGTCTGGTCGAGGCGGGCTGGCGCTGCGTGCTGCCGGCGGGCACCGAAGGCGAGCAGAAGCGCGCCGAGCGCATCGTGGCCGCTATCGGACAGAGCGCCGCCGGCAGCGGGGCCGCAGTGATAGCGCCGGCTTCTTCTCTGCACGATCTGGCGCGGGTGCTGGCCGGCGCCGGTCTGGCGGTTGGCGTCGATACCGGCCTGACCCATCTGGCGGCCGCGCTCGGGCGCCCGACCGTGGGCATCTATTGCGGCACCAGCCCCGGCGCGACCGGCGTCATCGGCGCGCACACGCGCAACGTCGGCGATGTGGCCAAGACTCCGACGCCCGAAGCTGTCCTGGAAGCGGTCCTGGCGCTCACCGGGGGTAGCGTGGAGGCGGGCGCCGCACGGATCGCCAGTGCGGCTGCTGTGGCCGGTGCGGCCGGTGCGGCCGGTGCGGCCGGTGCGGCCGTCGGCGCTGCGAGCTAGGACCCGCGCGGTGGTGGCGCGTGCGATCTATACGCTCGGGCTCTGGCTGGCGCTGCCGCTGGTTCTTGCACGCTTGGCCTGGCGCGCGCGCAAGGAGCCTGCCTATCTCGAACACATTGGCGAGCGATTCGGCCGCTACCCCGGGCGGTCGGACCGCCCGATGGTCTGGCTGCACGCGGTTTCCGTAGGCGAGGCGCGTGCCGCGCAGCCGTTGGTCGAAGCGCTGACCACGCGGTTTCCGTGCCACGGGCTGGTCATCACCTGCATGACGCCGGCCGGGCGGGCCACGGCATTCTCGTTGTACGGGGCGCGGGCAACGGTGGCGTACCTGCCGTACGACTATCCGTTTGCCATCCGTCGCTTTGTGCGCCACTTCCGGCCACGCCTGGGGGTGGTGATGGAAACCGAGGTATGGCCGAACATTTTGGCCGGGTGCGTTGCGGCCGGGGTGCCGACGGCACTCGCCAACGCCCGGATGTCGCAGCGATCCTTCCTGCGCTACCGGCGGTTTCATGCGCTCACCGCCGGCGCATTCGCCTCGTTTGCCTGCGTTGCGGCACAAACCGCTACGGAACGCGACCGTCTCGCCGCGCTGGGCGCGCGTTCGCCGGTGGTCACCGGCAATCTCAAATTCGACGTCACGCCTCTCCCCGAATTGCTCGCGTTGGGTCGGACCTGGCGCGCCGCCGTGGGCGACCGACGCGTGCTGCTGGCGGCCAGTACGCGTGAAGGGGAAGAGGCGTTGTTGCTACCGCTGTTTGCGGCGCTGGCCGCCGCCGGTCACCTGGTGGTGCTGGTGCCGCGACACCCGCGGCGCTTCGCCGAGACGGAGGCTTTGGTGCAAAGCGCCGGCCTGACCGTTACCCGACGCAGCACGCAAAGCCCGCCGACGCCGGATTGCGCGCTCTGGCTGGGTGACAGCATGGGCGAAATGGCAGCCTATTTCGCGCTCGCCGATTGCGCCTATATTGGCGGCAGCCTGCTGCCGTTCGGCGGCCAAAACATGATCGAGGCCGCAGCGTGCGGTTGCCCGGCATTGTTCGGCCCGCATACCTGGAATTTCAGCGACGCTGCCGATCAGGCGGTGGCCGCCGGCGCGGCCGTGCGGGTGGCAGACAGCGATGCACTGGCGCGCGACATCAACGATCTGCTGACCGACCAGACCCGCCGCGCGAGGATGGCAGCGGCCGGACTTGCATTCGCGCACGCCCACGGCGGCGCCACCGCGCGCACCATGGCGCTGCTCGAACCGCTGCTCC
>JAYVST010000883.1:0-7040 GCA_043775255.1 Burkholderiales bacterium | reverse complement strand
GCGGGGCGCTGCTTTGCCGCCTGGGCGTCATCAGGATCATCGATGAAAAAGCGCGCCAGGACGTTGGTGTCCAGCGCTTTCATGGCTTGCCTGACCGCTTACGGGCGAGCAGGCTCGCCGGATCGAAATCCTGCAAACGACGCGGTGTGCCGCGCGATGGCGCCTTCACCATACCCGCCATACCGGTGAGGTCGGTCTTCGCGACAGCACGGACAACACGCAGCCTCAAGCCGTCGGACTCTTCAATGACTTCCAGCCGTGCACCGGCGCCCATGCCAAGCCGGCGCCGCAGAACGGCAGGCAGAACGATCTGGCCTTTCGAGGAGACGAGCAGGGTAGACATGATTGGGTTTGAGCGGAGCCAATGAATGGCTTACATTGTAAGCCAATGCTTCCACCACTGACTGCGAACGTTCAACACAGTGCAATAGTCTGTTGTCGATGAGTCGAAGCCACGTCCGTTGATTCGGAAAAAATCATGCGAATAACCCTGGAACGCTCAGATGATGTTGTGCGGATCGTGCGCCAGCCCTGCGTGCCTCCGAAGGCGTCTCGCTTGAAGAGGCGATGTCACGGTTGCTAAGGCAGGGCGTCGACATCGGCATGCCATCGGCCACTACGGCAAGTAAAGCGCGGAGTCGGTATTCCGTAATGGCAGAACGCAACGCGATCGTCACGACCGAGCATGTGCGTCGCTTGGCGACGGATGCGGGCATTTGAGGCTGAAAAAAAAGATCACCCCACACAGCCTGCGCCAATCCTACGCCACTCACCTGATCGAGGCCGGCATCGATCTGTTCGAGGTGCAGAAGTATCTCGGCCATCACTCGATTCTCACCACCGTCCGCGACACCCACCTGACCGACCAGACCAAGCATCACGCCACCCTACGCATTGTCGGCCTGTTGAACGGCTTTCGGATCGTCTGGGGGCGGGTCAAATGATCTGGCTGGCCACTGTCATCGACACCTTCGAAGCAGAATTCCGGGCGCAGTTCAGAGGACGACTCACTCACTGCTGAGCATGGCCGCGCGCTGGCCCTCGCGCTAGACTGGCAATCTGCCACTGGGGTTGATTTCGGCATGTACGGTATTATTTCGGTGACAAGATACGAAGATGTGTTCACCTCGTGGCTGGAGCCGAGATGCAAATCAGGGTCAAATCAGCGGACGTTAGGTACGAGGCGACTTTTGCGTCACCGGCAATTGACCTCGTTTCAAGCAGCTCGTCCCTACTCCGGTCCGTGTTTGGAAAGTTCGCGCCGCGTTACACTGTCCGCAGCGATGACGTTCGAATCACAAACAGTCCCGTCGTATCGGAATACCGTTTGACGGTTGACCTATTTAATAGAAACGCGCAACTTCTCTTGACGGCTGATAAGGCCGCCCTGTCATACAGGTCTCTGTCGAGCGCCGACGACATACATGTCGTAACCGATAGCAGCGCGATTCTCTTGGCTTGTGTCAAAGCAGCCTTGACAGAAACCAAGGTATCCCAAGAAAGCGTTTCAATGTCAGTTGGCTTTACAGTTGACCCTGAGTCTCCAGAGTCATTTCAATCTTGGAAGGCGAAGTATTTGCCCCGTCCCGCCGATTTAACAGCACCCGACGGGATACGACTATTTGCAGGCCGCAAGTTAGCATTGCGGAATACCGATGCGCGTTGGACGATCGATTTCTACGTTGACGAGACGTGGCAATCTGAAAACGAAGTCTTTGTCTCCACCACAGCACTCTTTTTTTCGCCTGACGACAGTTTTGAGTTAGAGCAAAAAGCGAAACTGCTGCAAGAATATATTGGCTGGTTGTTTCGATCTCTGGCTCTCACGGTAATCCCGAAGGCATAGTCATGTACCCATCCCATCAGGCGCACAATGGTCGAACAGACTATGTCGCTCGTTCGCAGCCAGCCGACGCGCTTCAATCTTTATTCTCGCCGTCCGTTACGCCCATTTCAACAGATCGATTTCAACGCAATGGCGGGCCGTCGATTGGTATGTCCCCCTATGCGTTTGCCGCAAATGACCACTCGGCACCCGCCGGAACGTTTGTTGGCTCGTTGACCGGCGAAGTAACGCTTTTCAGAGCGATAGCAAATTATTGGAACCTCACGTCTGAACAAGCTGGCCTGCTATTGGGACTTGATCCGGGTAATGGCGACTTGGTGGATAGACTGTTTCGCGGAACACGCACTCTGCAAAGCCGCGATTCGAAAGATCGGGTGGCTGTTCTGTTCCGGATTCGTCGGAATCTCAGCGCGCTACTTCGCGACAGCACAAGTGAAAACCATTGGCTGCGCTCGCCTGACCCCGCGTTGGATGGCAAAACACCGCTCTCGCTGATGCTTGAAGGGTCCATATTGTCGTTGTTGGACCTCGAACAATACGTCGCCACAATTGCAGGTCGATAGGCCAATGTTGGAAGATATTGATCCGGTCGATTCCTTTTCTTCGGAGGTTTATCGGTTTGTGTCTTGGAGACAGACATCCGAAGTCTTGAACGAGATGGGCCTCAGCCCCACTGATGTCGATGCGATCAGGACTGCGTTGCCCGCAATTACTCTCGACGATAAGCCTGAAGAGTTCCTTGATGAACCGTTTCGACGGGTCAACACCGCACACCAACCGCAGCAAACGCGATTCTCAGATGGATCAATTCATGTCTTTTACAGCGCGATGGAATGGGAAACGTCGAGAGACGAAGTACTGAGTTGGCTCTATTCGAAGACGGCGTTTCCCCATGCACACTACCGCCTTCTGAGTTGCGTTGTAACCGGCCGCATCAAGGACCTACGGCCGCATATTTCACGGATGCCGTACCTAGTCGCGGATGATGGCTACGAGGCATGCAATCAGATCGGACGTGCGGCAATCGCGGATCAATTGCACGCACTCGTAACCCCGTCAGCGCGTCGGCCGACAGGTACGTGTATACCGGTCTTTATGCGGGATGCACTGGGACATCCAAATATTGGGGCGAGTCAGTACCTATTTACGTGTGATCGCGCAACAAACCATAGGAATGTCAACGAGATTACCTGACCCGTTTGCACGGACTGACACGTCGAACGTTTCAGTGGCGCTGGCGTGGCCGACAGAAATGCGACCGTAGCGCAACGTGTCGAACTCGTGACCGCACCGCAAAAGTGCCGGCATAGTTCGCGACCACGCTGGTGTTCGCTCAAGGTCGGATCCAGGGAGGAAAGCACAGTTCGCTGCGCGGTCGAGAACATTTGCATTGCCATCAATGCGCGCTCCGAACCGCTCAAGGCTGCGAATCTGGCCCTGAGTATGGCTTCTATCTCGGGGCTGGCGTCGATCATTTCCAGTCAATCTCGGATTTCGATCGAGCTGCGGAAAGGCCAGACTCAGAACCCCTCGCCGCGCCCCGCCTTGTCGCGCACGATCTGCGGTACCTTGAAGCGCTCACCAAACTTCGCCGCCAGCGCATCGGCTTTCTTGACGAATTCGGCCGCGCCTTCGCTATTGATGAACTGCAGCGCCCCGCCGGTCCAGGTGGGAAAGCCGATGCCGAAGATCGAGCCGATGTTGGCGTCATGCGACGTGGTGAGCACACCTTCCTCGAGGCAGCGCGCCGTCTCGATGGCTTGACGATAGAGGAAGCGGTCCTTGAGTTCATCCATGTCCCATTTGATACCGGCCTTTTCGAACTGCTTGAGGCCTGACCACAACGCCTTCTTGCCGCCGACCGGATAGTCGTAGAAGCCGCCACCGGCGGCGCGCCCGTGGCGCTTGAACTCGCTGACCATGCGTTCGAACAATGCTTCGCCGGGTTGCGGTACATAGGTCTTGCCCTCGGCGGCCAGGTCGGCGCGGGTCTGGGCCATCACCTGGACAGACAGGCTCATCGAGGTTTCGTCGATCACCGCCAGCGGGCCCACCGGCATGCCGGCCTGGCGCGCGGCGTTTTCGATCACCGCCGCCGGAATGCCTTCCTCGACCATGCAGGCGCCTTCGCGCACGAAGGTGCCGAAGGTGCGGCTGGTGTAGAAGCCGCGGCTGTCGTTGACGACGATCGGCGTCTTGCCGATCTGCAGCACGTAGTCGTAGGCGCGCGCCAGGGTTTCGGCGTCGGTTTTCTCGCCCTTGATGATCTCCACCAGCGCCATCTTGTCCACCGGCGAGAAGAAATGCAGGCCGATGAATTTTTCGGGCTTTGCCGAGGCTTGTGCCAGCCCGGTGATCGGTAGTGTCGAGGTGTTGCTGGCGAAGAAGCCGCCTGCCGCGAGCTTCGGCTCGGCGTCTTTCGTCACCTGCGCTTTCAGGTCGCGCTTTTCGAACACGGCTTCGATGATCAGGTCGCAGCCGACCAGGTCGTCGTTCGAGGCGGTGGGGGTGATGAGCGACAAGGTGATACCGGCGCGGGTCTCATCCATGCGGCCGCGCTGGATCTGTTTGTCGAGCAGCTTGGCCGAGTAGCCCTTGCCCTTCTCGGCGGCTTCCATGGACACGTCCTTCAACACGCAGGCGACACCACGGCTGGCATTGGCCCAGGCGATGCCCGAGCCCATCATGCCGGCGCCGAGAATGCCGACCTTGGTGGCCTTCCACTTCGGCACTTCCTTGGGGCGCGAGGCGCCGCCGCGAATGGCTGTCTGGTTGAAAAACAGGGTGATCAGGTTTTTCGCCACCTTGCCGACCGCCAACTTGATCAGGTAGCGGCTTTCCACCCGCATGGCGGTGTCGAAGTCGACCCGCGCGCCTTCCACCGCGCAAGCCATGATGGCTTCCGGCGCCGGCAGCAGGCCACGCGTCTTCTCGGCGGTGATGGCGGGCGCGATGGAAAGCATCTGCGCGATCTTCGGGCTGTCGGGGCTGCCGCCGGGCAGGCGATAGCCTTTCACGTCCCACGGCTGCTGCGCATTGGGGTTGGCCTTGATCCAGGCGCGTGCCTTGGCGAACATCTCCTCGGTGTTCTCCGCCAGGTCCTGCACCAGCCCCAGCTCATGCATCTGGCGCGGGTTCATGGTCCTGCCTTCCATCAGGATGGGCAAGGCGGTTTCCAGGCCAAGAATGCGCACCAGCTTGGTTACGCCACCCGCTCCCGGCAGCAGGCCCAGGGTCACCTCCGGCAGACCCAGCAGGATCTTCGCTTCGTCCAGCGCGATGCGGCAGTGCGCCGACAAGGCCAGTTCCCAGCCGCCACCCAGGGCGGCGCCGCCGACAGCGGCCACCACCGGGCGGCCGCAGGTTTCCAGGCGGCGGAAGTCGCGCTTGGTCTGCTGTATTTCGTTGTACCAGCGCGGGCCATCCTCCTCCTTGAGCTTCAACACGTCCTTCAACTCGGCGCCGGCGAAAAAAGTTTTCTTGGCCGAGGCCAGGATCACGCCGGTGATCTTGTCCTTGTCGGCGACGATACGGTCAACTGCGGCGGTCAGGGCGTTGGTCCAGGCCTGCGTCATGGTGTTGACGGGCGCGCCGGGGGCGTCGAAGGTGAGGGTGACGATGCCATCGGCATCGGTTTCGTAGCGGATCGGGTTCATGTGCGGATTGTCTGGTTTGGGGTTTGTGAGTAACTGGATGCGCGGGTCAGGCGCTTGAAGCGTTGGCCGCCGCAGCCGGCAGCGTGCCGCGCTCGGCGAACACGCGTCGCATGGTGTCGGCGAACGGGCGCACCTCGGCGTGATCGAGTACGCCGGCCGCGCGCAGCTTCGCATGCAGGGCCGGCAGGTGATAGTGCGGCACGGCCGGGTACAGATGGTGTTCGAGGTGGTAGTTCACGTGGTGCGGAAACAGCGCCACCCTGGCCCACAAAGGCAGGGCGATGTTGGTGCGTGCCGCGCCGAACGGGCTCTTCGTGTGCGATGGCGCCCCGTGCTCGGCCACCGCGCGCAGGCGCAAGATGACCGCCTGCACGGTGATCGCCGGCAGGATCCACAACACGAGATATTCGACGCTGAAGCCGGTGGCGAACGCGGCAACCAGCAGCAGCACGTGGAACGCCACCACCACCCAGCGGTCTGCGAGGGCCTGGCGGCGCAGGCGTTCGGTGGTGTCGTCGAGAGGCTTCTGCTTCGCACCGGTGGCAACGTTCATCGCCGGGGCGCCAAAGAAGTACAGGTAGTTGCGCCAGGCGGTCAGCCCGGCGGCGTCCTTGAGCAGCTTTTTCATCAGGTACAACTTGCCGCGTGGATAGCCCGCCATGAGCGCTAAGTCAGGGTCGATCGCCTCGTACAGATTGTTGTGATGCACGCGATGCACGATGCGATACGAATAGGTCGAAACGCCGATCAGCATGCCGGCGAAGCGGCCGAGCAGGTCGTTGGCGAAGCGGCTGGCGAACAGGCGGTAGTGGGTCGATTCATGCGAGAGGATGGCCAGTGCATGTTGCCAGCAGCCCATCAGCAGGACGGCCACGGCGATACAAGCCAGGCCTGCCGAGGATGCCAGGCCCGACGCTTGGTGCAGAAGCCGAAAGCCGAACAGGCCGAGCGCCGTGGTGGCGAGCAGAAGCAACGTCGTTTGCGCCAGCGCGGCAACGCTCTTCGGGGCCGACAACCGGGTCAGCGGCGCCAGTTCTGCGGCCGAGAGCACACGGCGCGGGTTCTTGTCGCGAAACTCCTCGCCCTTAGCCACCGGCGCTTCCAGCGTGGTGGCGGAAAGCGCCGGCTCGGCACCGGCGGACTCGGGCTTGAGGATGGATGACATGGGAAGTTGTCCCACTGACCAAAGCGGGACGCCGATTATCGCGCCAAAGCCTGGGCCACGAAGTCCAGCCGGTCCTGCCCGAAATGCATCTCGCCACCTACGAACATCGTGGGTGCACCGAACACGCCGCGCGAGACCGCCTCTTCGGTGATGGCCACCAGCCCCTGCTTGATCGCCGGGTCGCCCACCAGGGCGGTGAAGGTGACGGGGTCGAAGCCGGCTGCCGTGAGCACGCCGGCTTGCACGTCCTGGTCGCCCATGTTGAGGCCGCGCGCGAACATGCCTTCGAACATGGCCTTCACATAGCGCTCGAAATCCGCCGGCTGCCGCTGCTGCACGCCGACCGCGCCGCGCATCATCGCCAGGGTATTGA
>JAYVST010000882.1:0-11747 GCA_043775255.1 Burkholderiales bacterium | reverse complement strand
TCACCCGGATCGAGCGGCCACACCTCGTGCGTCAAACGTGACGACTTCGCCAGCACCGGCAGCCAATCACTCACCATCCCATCGAGATCGGCGAACTGCACGCGTACCCGCGCCCGCGCCGCGTCCACTGCCTGCACCACGCCGAACTTAAAGCAAGCCCCGCCGATCACTGGTTCGTCTTGCACGTGACCCATCATGCCCGCACCCGCTTGCACTCAATCTCCGTCGTATACCCCGCCCCGCGCGCCAGTTGGTGGCGCGACCGCGCGATGCTATAGATGCCGGAAAAATGCCCGAACCCCGTCAGATTCACATTCAGCCCCGCCGCCAGGCGCGGCTCGCCAAACAAGGTCAGTTCCACCGCAGTCTGGTCTTCGTTCGCCCGCTCCAGCGCCGCGCGCGCCTTCGCATCGGCCTGCGCGTCATCCTCAGCTCGCACGTTCAGGTTCAGTTCATCGGCTGACGCCCGCCGGTTCGGCTCATTCGCTTTTGCATTCTGCGAACTCAGCGCCGTGCCATCAACCACCTTGCGTTTCAACAGCCGCTTCGAATTCGGATCGTGGTAGCTCACCGTCGCCAGGCCATACACCATCTTCACCTTGTCGCGCAGGTTCCAGCGCGACACTGCCGCACGCGGAATCTCCAGCACCGCCGCAGCGGCCTTCAGCTCAGCCGATTTGAAAAACACCATCTGCCGGCCGCGCACGTTAAAGGCATAGCCATACTCGGCCGCCACTCGTTGCAAAAACGCCAGATCGCGCTCGTAGAGCTGCGTCACGCGGCGGATCGGAATCGCCTCGATGTTCCCGGTCACCGTCAAATGCACCCGCTTCGCAATCTGCTCGGCAATGCCCTTCAACGTCGTGTTCTCAAACGCCCGCCCCTTGTTGCTGCGGTAAGAGCGCTTCACGCCCGCCGCCAGCGCCTTGATCGTCACCGTATCCGGCGGCCCCTGACAAGTGATCTCGTCAATCTCGAACTCCCCGCAAGGCAGCAGCGTCTCGCCCTCATAACCAATCGCCAAACGCAAGCGGTCAGCATGGTTCGGATACCACGAGGAGATCCATTTACCGTCCACATCCTCCAGCGTCACATCGATAGAGTCAGACTCGCCCTCGATGTAGTCCGCGTAATTGATCGTCGTGAAAAAAGGCGTCACATCCGCCGTAATGTTGCGGCCCTCGTAGAGCAGCGTAAAGGCCGGCGTCTTCACCCGCGCCTCCTCCGCGCTCAACGCGCGCGGCAACGTGCCGGTACCGCGCAGAGAGTCCATCAGCGCTTCCAGGGCGGCAACGCATCCGCCGCCGCCGCGCTCTCCTGCACCTGCACCGGAATCACCAGCGTCAGTCCGGACGGCAACATCGGCGTCAATGGGCAAGACGGGTTCGCCTCGACAATCGGCGACAGCCGCGCCGCATCGCCGTAGTAGCGCCACGCCAGCAGATCAAGCCGCTCACCGGCGCGCGTCACATGTTCGATCCCCAGCATCGCCGCCATCGTTAGAACCTCACCCGCACGTTCGTCCCGATCCGCATCCCCGGCAAGCCCAGCGACGCACTCGCCACCACGCCCTGGGGCGACACCACCGCATTGATCGACGGATTGAAATTGCCCAGCCGCAGCACCGAGAGTGATGGGTTACGAATGAACGGCACCAGCATGCGCGCCGCAGGTGGCAGGGCCGCGATGGCCAGATTCAGCACCCCAGGCAAAGACGGCAATGAAAAGCCAGGCAAACGCGGCAGCGGAATCGGCACGCTCGGCAGCGCAGGCACCGTGGGGAAGCTGGGAACCAACGGCGGCGTCGCGCCCGCCGGTACAGTCACCACCGCCTCACCCACCTGCTGCGGCGCGGCCAATCCCAGCGCTACGCCACGCTCCGGCGCCGCGTATTCCTTGAATGTGATGTTCACATTCATCGCCAGCGCCGTGCCATCGGCAAACAGTTGCACATCGCTGCGATCCAGCGCCGTCACCACAAAGTAACCCTTGAACTCCCCGTTCGCCAGCGACAACGGCTGCGCCAGCTTCTCGCGCAACAACCCCTTCAGCTTCAGCCACTCCTTCTCCGGGTTGCAAAAGTGATGGTGCAGCCCGGCCGTCACCTCGATCTCGATCAACTTCTCGCCCAAGCGCTGCAAGCGCGGCTTGCCGGTCGCCAGCGCATGCTCGGCAAACTCAGCCGCCAGCTTCTCGCTTGACTGGGTGAAATAAGCCGGCAGTTCCAGGCGCACGGAGCCGAAGAGAGCGAACAGCTTCTTCACAGCGACCGCCTCTGCTGCTCGGCCATCACACGGCGGATCATCTTCTCCATCTCGATCTGGCCGGTGTTAAGCGCATCGGTGACACCGCGCGCGTCTTGCGCATAGATCGTCGGGCTGAAATTGATCGTGATGCCACCGGCAGCACCAGAACCCGCCAGCGCGGCTCCAGATGTGGCGCCAGCAGCCCCGACCAACGTCGCCGCAGCCAGTATCCCCGCCGCACCCTTCACCGCATCCAGGCGCTTCCTGATGCCGATGGCAGCCCCATCCGAGATGTTGGCCCCGAAGTCCATGAACACCGTCGAGGGTGAGCGGATGCCGAGCAACGATGAAAAGCGCTCACGCACCACGCCAGCCAAGTCACCAACGGTTTGCCGGATCGAATCAAACCGCGCCTTGATGCCATTCACCAGGCCATCGACCAATGCGCTGCCCAGCGCCACCCAGCGCGAGGCCAGCGACTTGAAAAAACTGGTCAGGTCGCCCCACAACAACTTCGCGCCGCCGACGATGTCGCGCCAGCGCCTGTACCAGAGATAGGCCGCGGTACCAAGCAACACAAAGGCCAGACCACCGAGCGAAGCCAGACCAAGAAGGCCGCGGCCCAGCCACATGGCCGTGCGGCCGGCGAAACCAAGCACCGGAGCGACGCGCGAAAAAACCAGCGTCGCACCGGCCAGCGCGCCTTTGAACAGCAGGATGCCGTAGCCCGCCGTGATAAAACCGATTTTTGCCGCCAACAGCGACACCGCGCCGACCGCCAGCCCCTGCGTCAGGTTGGGCCACGCCTGCATGAACGAGGTGACACCGCGGGCCACGCTGCCGATCACACTGGCGGCCTGGCCCACCAATGGCAGCAGATGTCCGCCCAGGGTGCGGCCAAATTCCTCGACCGCCAGACGCGCCATTTTGAACTTCTCGGTCGTGCCCTCCATGCGCTTCTCGAAATCGCGGTCGATGGTCTCGGTCACACCTGGCCCATTGAGTGTCTTGCGATTTTCCTCAAACCGGCCCTTGCCGCTCTTGTACGCGAGGTACATTTGCACCGCCTGCATGTCCTGCAACACGGTTGACAAGCCCATCCGGTTCACAGCGGCCATGATGCGTTCCTTCAACGCTTCGCCGGTGAGGCCTTCTTTCTGCGCGATCTCGTTGGCCTTCGCCAGTTCGGCGCGCACGTCCAGGGTTTCCTTGAGCTTGCCTTTTTTGTCGCGAATTTCCACCATGCCGCTGCTCGTCACCTTGTCGAGGTAGGTGTCGAACACCATAAAGCTCGCCTCAATCGCCGAGACGCGCTGCTCGATCATCAGCTTGAGCTTTGCCTGCTCGTAGTTGATCCCGACCTTCTCGAAGTGATCCTGGGTCGATTTGGCGCTCATGTGGGAAAACCAGTTGCGCATATAGGTGTCAGCGTCGCCGGTGGTGCCCGCGCCAGCCCGCGCCACCTGCATCATCAGGCCCATTTCCTTGACGCCCTCCATGCCCTTGACGCCGAATGACGCCGCCTGGCCGCCCATCTCCGGAAAGCCGCGCGCCATGTCGCGCAGCTCGTACTGCCCCAGCTTGCCGGACTTCGCAAGATAGTTAAGCGCATCGCCGATCTGCTTCTCGCCCTTCAAGCCAAATTTTGATTCGAGCGTAAACACCAGCCCGGCCAAATCGCCCATGTCGGCACGCGTCGCCGTCGCGGTCTTCGACAGCACGCCCGAATACACGCTGGCGCGTTCCGGCGACATGCCTTGCGCCACCAGCTTGGCAATGCCGTCCGCCGTCATGTCCGCGCCCTGGTTGTAGCGCAGCGCCGCGCGACGGATCGACTGGCCGAGCAGGGCCTCATCTTTGGCCACCATCTCGCCGGTGATCGCAATGTCGCGCAATTTGTCTTCGAAGCGCGCCGCCACCTTGCCCGCGCCGATCAACGGCAATGACAGGCCGGCCGTTTCCATCGCCTCGCCGCGCAACTCGGCGCGCCCGGCGCGCGCATCGCTGCGGGTTTGCATCGCCGCAGAGAGCTTGACGTGCTGCGCGGTAACGCCCTTCAAGGTGTCGCCAAGCTGCTTGTATTTGGCGATCACAGCAGGCATGTGCTTGAGGGCGGCGGGCCCGATCTTATGGATCGATTCTTCCAGCCGCTTGTGCTCCTCCTCGGTGCGCCGCGCTTGTGCGCCAAGCTGCTTGACAAATGAAGTCGTATCGAGGAATACTCGCGCGACGCCACCGGCCCCCGTCGACCCCAACACAAACGTCAAGCCCAGATTGCTCATGAGATCACTGTTAAAAATGTTGCTCGACGAGCCAGCCGCCTATTTTGTGCTTGGCTGGCTGCTGGTGCTTGGGTTGTGGATGATTGACTCACCAGCGCCTTTTTTTGCCGACCCGCTCATCAACATCATCGCGTCCATGCTGATCGGCGCGTTCTGCGCGCCGTTGTTGATTCCGCCTCTTGCGTTGATTCGCTACCTGATCGACTGAGCGGCGCGCGCTTTGCTCTAAGCGGCCCGCGCCTTGATCAACCGTTCCGCCCGTTCCAGCCAGCGCAGCCATTCGTCGAAGTCCATTGGCAAGCTCTCCGAGGGTGGCCAGCGGTAGGCCAGGGCCAACAGTTCGCAGCCTTCCTCGATCAGCTCGTCAGGTAACGCCCGCAGGTGTTGATGGGCGTGGCCGAAGACAGCTCCCGATGAAATCCTGGAACGCCACATAGTCTTCGGCGTCCAGTTCGGCCAAGTCTTCCGGCACCACACCGGACAGCGTGCCCATCAGCCAGATTTCACGATCGGCATCGGTGCCAGGCACAGCGGCCATGCCCTTGAGGTCTTTCACCTTGGGCCGCCGCAGCGTCAGAGTGGTCAGCGTCTCGCTGCCGCTGGTGCGATGCACGGTCAGCGGCTCGCGCAGAGTGATTGTCAAGCTCATGTCTTAGCCTCCAATATTGGCGCGGTACTGCGCCAGTTGATCCACGCCACCCACCTTAAAGATGTTGGCCATCACGTCGAGCTCGATCACGTCCACGTTATCGAGCACCTGCTTGACCGCATGCACGGCGAAGCTGCCAGAAAACTCCGCGTTGTCATGCGGCTTGAAACTGCCGAGCGGCGCTTTTTTGAACAGCACCGTCAGGTGGGTCACCAGCGACACCTGGCCGGTGCGTCCGGTCGAAGCGTAGGTATCGACCGACGAGCGCGCCATCAATTGCACCGCCACGAACGGGTTCATCACTTTCAAAAACGCCTCGCGGTACAGCGAGTTGAACTTGATCTCGCCTTCCATCTTGGCAAAGCCGGTGGGCAACTCAAACTTGCCCACCAGACCGAGTGCCTTGTGCTCGGTCATCTCGGCGTTGATGTCCGGCAGCTTGATCTCCTCGGCCTGGCCGAGGAACGAAATGCCGTCCATGTAGACGTTCGCGTTGGTAATGCGGTTAATCTGGATGCCCATGCTGCTCTCCGGTTCAGGTTGTCAATTAAGCCGTGCGTTCAAACAGCGCTTTCAGGTACGCGATATTGATCGCCGACTCATACGTCACCCGTTCGGCCGGCGTCGGCGGCATGAAGTCGTAGCTCACATAGGCGTGGCCCGCCGCCAATTCCACTGGCGAATTGCGTCCCGCGTCAGCCCAGCAGCGCCCGTCGATGATCGCGCCGTCGCCCACCAGCTTGCGCAGGAACGCATTCACGCTCTCGGTCAACGCATCGAACCACGCCCGATCCAGCGGGCGGTCGATCATCTGCAAGGTGAAATACTCGATGCTCTCGGCGATCACATCGGCCACCCGGCGCACGTTGATGAAATTCTTCGGATGCGTCACAGTCGGCCAGGCCGCGCTGCGGTTGCCCCAGGTGCGGATACCGCTGCCAAACGCATTGAACAGGGTGCAGATGCCCGCCTCGTTGAGCAAGTTGGCTTCCGACGCCGGGTCGTTGATGCGCGAGGTAATCAAGCGTTCGGTACCGGTGATCCCCAGCATCTCCTGGTTCGACTCCGACCACCAGTAGCCACGCTCCTGATCGACCTTGGCGCGCAGGCCGGCGCGGCGGCTAGACTGCGGGTGCAGTTGCTCTGCATTCGCCGCCACGTCGAACACCTTCACATGCGGGTAGCACAGCGCCAGGCGCTCGTTTGAGGTATTGAAATTGATCGCCCCGGCCGGGCCGCGCCCGGCAATCGCCTGGGCTGGCGTAATGCCGATCGGCGCGTCCACATAGGCGATGGCGCGGCAGTAGCCCGCCAGCACCGCCAGCTCGCTGGCAATCGCGCTCTGGGTGCAAAACACCGGCGCGATCAAAATCTTCGGGTGGAAACCGAACATCTCAAAGCAGTCTTTCAGCGCCTGCATGCCGGTGCGCACCCCGCCGCCGGTCACCGTGCCGATCAAGTCGGCAGTGGTCACCAGGGAAGGGTCGGCCCAGTCGTAACTGACTTTCAGCGACGCCAGCGCGGCGATCGCGCCAGCGGCGATGCGCGTGATCTTGCCGGTGTCGTTGTTGATGCTGTAGTCGGTGTTCAGCACGTAGGTGATGAGACCCGCGCTGTTCTTCACCACCGCAGCGGCCACCGCTTTGTGCGCCAGGCTCACCGTGCCGTCGGCTGCCAGCACCGCCACTTCGTTCACCACGCTTGTTTTGTGGGTCTCCGGGTTGAGCACATTGATCACGATCACCGCCGGGGTGGTGTGGTCAAACACCGCTTTGAGCGCATCGCGAATCGTGCTGCCGGCAATATCCTCACCAAACTGCGCCGCGTCGGTGTCGCTGGTGATCAGCACTGGCGTGTTGAGCGGCCCTTTGGCAGCGGTGCCAATGAGGCCGATCACCGCCGTCTTCACCAGTTTGACCGGGCGCGGGCCGCGATCCAGTTCAATCGTTTCAACGCCGTGCAGAAAGTTCGCGGGCATGGTGCGCTCCGTTAAATGGGTTTACGTGTGACGAAAAAGGATGCCTACTTGCGCGCAGCGCTTTCGGCCTTGGGGGAAGCTGTGTCCTGGGCGGGCTTCTTGATTTCAGCCGCCGGTTCATCCATCAGTTCCAGATGGCCGCGCAGGATCAGCACCTTGACCGCCTCATGCGCTTCGGGCAGCGCGTAGCGGCAGCCGTCGTAGAGCAAGGTTTCAAGGCGCTTCGGTTCTTGGTCGCTGTCGTTTTCTTTGGCAGCGATCACCAGCGAGAGGCCGCTGGCCGGGCCGTGATAGATAAATTTTTTCATCGTTGTCCTTTTGTTGTTGGTTCATGGAACCAGTGTCGAGCCGCCATAAGCCACGTCGCCGGGGTTGATCCCCACGCTGGTGATCGCCGCGGCGAAGGCCGCATCCACACCGGGCAGTTGCGCGCCCGGCGCATCGAGATCGACCACATACACCGTGCTGCACGACACCGTCAGGGTGAAATTCCACACGCCTTCGTCGTAGTCCTGAAAATCCTCGGTCTCCGGCAGCATCGGCCCGGTCGCATGGGGCGGGGTAAACGCCATCAAAGACAAGCGCGCCGTCTCGGTCAACTGGTACATACCGCTGTGGTCGCGCAGGTTGCGCGCCAGGAGCGCGATGCGAAACGTCAGCTTCTGTTCATGTGCAGCAGCCGACACATCAGCCGCCGTCAGCTTGCCGCCGGCGTACATCACCAGGGCGGTCGCCACCGGGTGCTGCATCCGAAAGCTGTCCGGCTTGTCCGGCCAGGCGCGCACCTCGATTGCCGGTGCTACGGCCAGGGGCAGCGTGAACGCCAGCTTCAGGCGCGCCACGATGGCGTCTTCAATCGTCTGGATGCGGCTCATGCTCAGTACGTGCCACGCGAGAAGTCATTTCGGGATTCAGCAAACCGCGCACCGCCGCCCGAAGGCGTCGCCACCTGCTGCTGCACGCTATCGAGCAGGGTCGCCCCCGGCAGCTTGAGCGAGCCATCGCCCAGCATCTTCAAGGTCTTGATCACATCCTCATAGCGCTGCCGCGCATCCTTCACATCATCCTGTGGCCGCAAGGTCTGAATCCGGTAGATCGCGATGTCGCACGCAATGCGGGTCAGCATCGGCGTCACCAACACCAGCGGCAGCCCATAGCGCTGCCCCAGATAGCCGTCGATCTCATCGCCCGCATCGGTCAGCGCCTGCGCACAACGCGCCGCGTCAATCGCCGCGCCATCCTCGGACGTGATCAGTTTCAGATCACGGGCGAGGTAGCGCAGCTCCAGATCGGCTTGGATGGCGTAGGGCATGACGCGGGTTCAGGGCGGGGAGTCAGGTGCGGGGATGCATGGCGGGCGGCGGCTATTGCGCCGCCGGGTCTTTCTGCGCCGCCTTCAACTCTTCATCCGCCAGGTTGACCTCGATCACCGACAGCATCGGCTCTTCCATCAACAGCTCGATCTGCTCATCACTGAGTTCGGCCACCGGCACGATCACCGCCTCGCGGGTGAACAAGCGGCCAGCGCGGCGGAACTGCACCGGGCGCGAGCTGATCTTGAGTGCGTCGGCGTTGGGGTTGCCCAGTGTCGCTTTCGTCTTCGGGTTCTTGGTTGCCATGTCTCAGTTCTCCGTGAATGTTTCAGGGTTACGGCAGGGTGACGGCAGGCGTTACGGCAGCCAGGGCGAGACCAGCACGTCCACCGCCTGGTAGTTAATGTTCGAGGCACCCGCCGCGTTGTGCTGGGTCGCCACCACGCTAAGCGCCGCGCTGCGGCCGGATGGGCCGCACACCAACAGACTCGGGTTGATGCCGAGCGGCCGGCCTTCATCGCTCTGGAACCCCATCATCGTCTGATAGGCAGTCTGGAACGCGTTCGCATCGAGCGCCTGTTTCGAACCATAGGCGCACTGCCAAAAGCCGAAGCCAACGTTGACCCGCGCGTCAATCCCGTAGCGAAACAGGTTGTTCATGAACACCGCTTCATCTTCCGGCCGCACCATTTGTTTGAAGTCGTACTCGCGGCGCTTCTGGAAGATCAGCGGCTTCAAGGCGCGCCGCGTATCGAGCAGGAACCAGGGCGAACCGGCACCGCCGCCGAAATTGGAAACGACACCGTTGCCGACCGCGTGGTCAACGTCGAAGAAATACTGGCCGTCGTAACACAAGCTCGTGAAACCAGCACCGAGCAGGCCATAGACCAACTCTTCCGGGTGGGTCACGGCGGCAAAGCCCATCTCGCGCATCAGCGGCGTGAACACACCGTAGCTGTCATCTTCAATGTCATTGCGCGACACGCTGATGGTCGCCTCAAAATCCTTGTTGGTGATCGAGTAATCATGCGCCACCATGCTCTTGATCTGGCGGTCGCCGACCCATTCGCGCAAGCGCGGGAACTGGCCGAGCCAGCCGTACTTCTCACTGCGGGTACTCGATGGCACCTGGGTCGCGATCTTGCTCCAGGTCGGCACCACCGAATTGAAACCTTCGTTAAACGACGCCTTGTAACCCTGGAACAGGGTGCCCAGATTGGCTTGATTGACGATCATGGAATGCTCCTGGCTAAAAATGAAAAAGGGGGAACTACGCCGGGTGGAACTACGCCGGGTGGATCAGATTTCGACCCAGACGCCATCGGCGTCCACGTCGCGCACCGTGCCGGCGGCGGAGCGGGTTGCGCCACCGTTGGTTTTGGCGACGGTCTGGTCGTCAACGATGTAGCAAAGCGTGCCGACCTCAGTCATCGCGATCAGATCGGCAGCGGCTGAGTTGGCCAAGCGGTGCAGGCCGCGCTTGACGCGCACCTTGATGTCGCCGCTCGCGCCGTTCGTGTTGTCCACGTTCTCCTGGGCCACGCCCACCGCCTTCAAGGTGGTCGCCACTGCGCCCTTGGTGGCAAAGCCAGCCGCGTTCAGGCACACCAGCGAACCGGCGAAGAGTTTGGTGGCGGCAAGCACCGGAAAGCCGAAATCGGCATTCGCGCGCACCGGGGTATTGCGGTCGGCTACAAGAGCAGTCATGAGTGGGTCTCCTTCGGATGGATGGGGTCAGTGGGGTCAGGCCGTAGCAGCAGCAAACGCCTCGGGCGTGATGCCCATGTTCTTGCACACCGCCAGTTGCTCATCGGACAGCGCACCGCCGCCGCTTCTTCCACCGGCGGCACCAGCGCCGCCAGCCGGTGGCCGGCCGCCAGTCTGCGAGCCAGACAGCGCCGCCAGCGGCTGCCGAACGGCGAGTAAACTCGACAGCGACGCCACGTTCGATGCGCCCAGCTCGCGCGCCCACTTCTCCTCGGCGGGCATCAAGCGGCCATCAGCCAGCGCCGGGGCCACCAGCTCATCAACCTGCCGCGCCAGCGCCGCCTGGCGCATCTCGCCCAGCTCGCGGCTCACCGCAGCATGCACGTCCATCGGCACAAAGCGCGCCGGATCGGGTGCCGCGCCGACTTGCGATTTGAGCACCGCCACACTGGCAAGCACATTGAAACTCGCCGCCGCCGTATCCGCGCCAAGTTGCCCAATCAGCTTCTCCAGCTCCGCCTTAATCTCGGCAGCAGCCGCCGAAACCGGCAGGTTCAACATCCAGCGCAAACGTTCGATCAGATCATCCATGTTGTCTCCTAATGCAGCCATTAAAGAAAGAAGCGGTTGGGAAGAAAGCGCCGCGATAGCCATGCCATCGAGCGCCGGGGTATTGGTAAGAGAAGCGTGGGCCAGCATCTTCACTGCGCCGCTCTTGTCATAAGCGAACACCGGCGAGATGTAGGCGTATTCACCCGCCTCGATCATCTGGCGCGCCCGGTCAGTGAACTCGGTGTCCACCGAACACAGCACGTTATCGATGACGGCCAGCTTCGACACCCACGCCGCAGCGGGCGCAGGCTGGCCATTGTTTTTGGCAAGCAGGGTCTGGTGTTCGTAATCGATCACCATCCGGGTACCGGCGGCCGCCCGAGCCTCAACGTGATCTTTGATCTGTCCGGCGCGCGCGGCGCTCAATGTCCAGCAAGGCGCATCGGCCGGGCGGCCATCCAATGCGCGGAACTCGCCCAGGGGAATCAACGGCAAAATGCCGCGGGCAGCGTTCTCGCGTTTAAGTGCCACCACCGTATACCCAGCCAGCGCTGTAACGCTGGCCGGGGCGGTAGAGCAGGCAGTGTGGGGGGAACTGAGGGGGGAAAGGTTGCGCATCACGGGAAGGAGTTTCCCGTCGCGCGCGCGCTACCTGTAAGTGAACGGCTTCACTTTATTTGGCCGATTCATCCTCGCCACGTGGCATCTTGGAAGACGCCCGGTCAATCGCACGCTGCATATAGCCGCCCACCCTCTCCCAATCGCCAGCGATAGCATCGGCTTCGGACTTGTGCGGGTAGCGATAGTCGCGGCGCTCATACATCGTCACAGGCGCGGCCATGCCGCGAAAAAAAGCCGACCAAAACGTAGAAAGTCTCATCGCCCCCTCCTGAAAGCGGCCATTTCAACACGCCCGCCCGCGCCCGGCAACCAACAGGGCGGCAGGACGCCGCCGGGAACATGCTTATAAACACCGCTGGCGCGCCGAGCAGGCCGCAGCCCATACCCAGACCTCACCTG
>JAYVST010000881.1:0-3064 GCA_043775255.1 Burkholderiales bacterium | reverse complement strand
GATCCAGCTCGAAGACCAGGGCTTTCCCAAGCGCTGCGGGCATCTCGACGGCAAGACCGTGGTGTCGGCCACCGAGATGGCGGGCAAGATCCGCGCAGCGGTCGATGCGCGCACCAGCCGCGAAACCCTGATCATGGCACGCACCGATGCGGTGGCCGTCGAAGGCTTCGATTCGGCGATCGAGCGCGCGGAGAAGTATCTCGAAGCCGGCGCCGATGTCCTGTTCATCGAAGCCGTGCGCGACCAGGCGCAGATGCTTGAAGTCAACCGGCGCTTCAAGAACCGCGCGCCGCTCCTGGCCAATATGGTCGAAGGCGGCAAGACCCCGGTGAAGAGCGCCGAGGCGCTGGAGAACATCGGCTATCGCATCGCCATTTTTCCCGGCGGCACGGTGCGTGCGGTGGCCCATTTGCTGGCGCGCTACTACGCCAGCCTGAAGACGCACGGCACCACCGCGCCATTCGCGAAGACCATGCTCGACTTCGACCGCTTAAACAGTCTGATCGGCACCCCCGAACTGCTGGCGCACGGCAAGAAATACGAGCAATGAAGCTGCCGATGGTCGCTCGAACGATGGCTCGGCCGGCCTGAAATGATCGAGACCCCGATCCTGATCGTGGGCGGCGGTCCGGTCGGCCTGACGCTGGCCGGCGAACTCGGCTGGCGCAGGTGCGCCTGCACCCTGGTGGAAGAGCGCACCGAACCCACGCGGCACCCCAAGGCCACCCTGTTGGGCGCGCGCTCGATGGAGCATTTCCGTCGCTTCGGGCTCACCGAAGCCATCTACGCCGCCGCACTGCCGCCGGAGGTCAACTACTTCATCACCTTCTCCACCCGCCTGGCCGGCCGCGAACTGTACCGCGTGACTTCACCTTCGATCCGCGAGACCATCGAACGGCCGCCGGAGGTGATGAAGAAATACCGCGAGCTGTCCTGGAGCCCCTACTACAAGACGCAGATCGGCCAACAGGCGGTGGAGCCGGTGCTGTGGCGTTTCGCAGAAGCGCAGCCCGGCGTGACGCTCCAGCATGGCTGGCGCTGCGCCGGCTTTACCGACCACGGCACCCATGTGGAGAGCCGCATCGTCGACAGCGCCGACGGCCGCGAAGAAATCGTCCGTTTGCGCTACCTCGTGGCCTGCGACGGCGGCGCCTCCGCGATTCGCAGGAGCCTCGACATCCGCATGAACGGCCGCGGGCGCATGCGCGCCAACGTGAGCTTTTACTTCCGCTCGGCCGACTTCCTGTCGATCCACGGCAAGGGCCTGGGCAACCTGTATTTCGTGTTCGCACCCGACGCCTTCGGCGTGTTCACCGCCATCGACGGACGCGATTTCTGGAACTTCCAGTACTACTTTCTCGACCCGACGAAGGAAACCGAACACCTCGACGCGCGCGACGTGCTCACCCGCGCCGTCGGCCGGCCATTCGACTTCGAACTGCTCGGCACCCAGCACTGGCACCACCATCAGTCGGTGGCGCGGCGCTGGCGCGCCGGCAACGTGTTCTTAGCCGGCGACGCGGCGCATCTGTTCGTGCCCACCGGCGGGGTCGGCATGAATACCGGAATCGGCGACGCGGTGGACCTCGGCTGGAAACTCGATGCCGTTCTCAAGGGCTGGGGCGGTGCCGCGCTGCTCGACAGTTACGAGGACGAACGCAAGCCCATCGCCATACGCAACAGCGTGATCTCGGCCAACAACTCCGACAAGATCGACATGGTGATGGACGAGATCGGCCCCGAGATCGAGGACGACACACCGGCCGGCGCGGCACACCGCGCCGCCATCACCGGGCGCATCCGCTGGATGGCGCGCCAGTTCAATTCCGGCGGCACCCACTTAGGCTACCGCTATGTCGATTCACCCGTGATCGTAGCCGATGGCACCCCCGAACCGCCGGATGATTTCATGCAGGTGGTGCCTTCCACCTGGCCCGGTTCGCGCGCGCCGCACGCGTGGCTGACTGCGGACACCACGGTGCGCGGCACGAGTACGCTGGACTGGTTCGGGCGCGACTACGTGTTGCTCCACGCCGACGGCGCCGCAGAGGCGGCAGCGCTGGTCGCTGCGCTGCGCTCGCGGGGTGCACCCTGTTCGGCCCGCCGTATGCCGGCAGAGATCGCCGTGCTCTACGAGAAGGCGCTGGTCCTGGTGCGTCCGGACGGCCATGTGTGCTGGCGTGGCGATATTCCGCCGGCCGATCCGCATGCCGTGGCCGCGCGGGTCACCGGTGCGGCCGGCTGAGCGCGCTGCACTGCGCACCACTGCACTGCGCCGCGCTGCGCCGCCCCGCGCCGCGCCGCCCCGAGCTGCGTCGTCGACACGCCGCAGTCGCGTCGGCATGTCGGGCAGGCAATGCGTTCAGGCGACTTCCTCCGCATCGGCGAAAAATCGCGTGCCGAGGTCGCGCTGGTTTTCGTAGATCGAGCCCTGTTTCGGCGCCGCCGGATAGGGCAGACGTACCGGCACCGCCGCCATGCGCGGCTCCAGCGTGTCCTTGCCCGACACCAGGAGCGACGTCCAGGGTTCCCAGGCGGCGGGTGGATGAATCAGCGGCCAGGCGTCGGCGGCGCGGTACTGGTGCAACAGGAAGCGGCGCGGCTTGCCCGATACGTTGGCTGCCGACCCATGCACCAGGCGCACGTGGTGCACCGTGATCGAGCCGGCCCGGCCGGTGCACATCACGGCTTTGGAAAAGTCGATGCCGCTGGTGGACGGGTCGATGCCGCCGACGAAATGGCCGTTGGCGTGGTGGTCAACCACCGGCCCGGTGTGACTGCCCGGCAACACCAGCATGGAACCGTTGTCCGGCGTGAAGTCATCGATCATGATGCCGACGGCCGCCAGGTCATCGTTGGTATGCGGATAAAACGCCCAGTCCTGATGCCATTCGACGGGCGAACCGAAGCCCGCCGCCTTGAGGTTCAGTTTGGACAGGTCGAAGCGGATATCCGGGCCCCAGAGTCTCTGCAATACCGCAACGATTTTCGGATGCCGGACCATGCGCGCGTAGACCGGATGATGCAAGTCGGGCGACTTGATGCGCCGCAGGCGCGGTTCCGC
>JAYVST010000880.1:0-10888 GCA_043775255.1 Burkholderiales bacterium | reverse complement strand
GGCGCTGCACCCGGATCACCTGACGCTGCGTCGGGCTTGGCTGGCGCTGCGCCGGGCAGGGCAGGGCTTGAATTTCCGGGCACGTTCACGGCGCCTGCGCCGCACCAATTGTTTCAGTCAAAGGAGTCTGTCGTGCCCTTAGTCGATATCAACCACTATCTGTTGCTTGCCAACGACCTTGAGAAGACCAAGCGCTTTTACTGCGACGTGCTCGACCTGCAGGAGATGGCGCGCCCGGATTTCCCTTTTCCCGGTGCCTGGCTCGGCCGGGAAGACAAGATCTGGGTACACATGGCGCCGCGTGAGGTCGACAACTGGGAAATTTATTACAAGGGCACCTCGGCGAAATCGGCGCGCGACAACACCGGCGTGGTTGACCATATCGCATTCGCCGCCGCCGACCCGGAAGAGTTCCGTACCCGGTTCACCCGGCTCAAATGCGATTGGTGGGCGCGCGCCCTGCCGAATTTCAACCTGTTCCAGATTTTCGTGCGCGATCCGGACGGATTGACCCTGGAGCTCAACTTCTTCGACCTCGCCACCATGCCCACCTGGGCCGAGAACTACAACGAAATGCCGCGCGTCAACTGAAGGCCTGTACGGCAACTGCCCCTAAACTTGCGGAGTAAAAGCGATGAATGCCCCGACCATCCCCCACCTCGACTTCGCAGGCATCTCCTATGGCGAGGCGATCGAGCGCGCGCGCGCCCTGGTTCCCGTGCTCAAGGAGCGCGCGGCGCGCGCCGAGTCGGCACGCGGCCTGCTGCCCGAGACCGTCTGCGACCTCGACCGCAGCGGCTTGATGCGCATCATCCAGCCGCGTCGCTGGGGCGGCATGGAGCTCGACTTCGTTTCCATCGTCGATGTCACCGAAATCATCGCCTGGGGGTGTGCCTCGACCGCGTGGACGGTGGCCAACATCGCGATTCATCACTGGATGCTGGCGCTCTACGACGAGGCGGCGCAGATGGAGATCTGGGGCGACAATCCGGATGCCTATATCGCCTCCGGCATTGCCTTTCCGCAAGGCCGTGGCGAAGCCGTCGACGGCGGGATTCTGATTTCGGGGTACTGGAACTTCTCCTCCGGCGTCGGCTCTTCCACTTGGAACATGCTGGCCTGCGTGGTGCGCGACGGCGACGGCAAGCCGGTCGATTACCGCATTTGCGTGGTGCCGCAACACGAATACGAAGTCATCGATGATTGGCAGGTCATGGGCTTGTCTGGGACCGGCAGCATGTCGGTCAAGTGCGACAAGGTCTTTGTGCCGGAACACCGGGCCTTGTCGTTGTTGCGCGGGCGTGCCGGCGGCGCGGGCGATTTTCCGGGCCTTCGCACCAACCCGGCGCCGGTGTTCGCGATTCCGTTCGGCGGGCTGGCGGCCCATTGCCTGCTCGGCACGGCCATCGGCAACGCCCAGGCGATGTTCGACGCGGTGACCGGCATGATCAGCGAGCGCAGCACCAGTTACACCACGCTCAAGATGCGCGATCTCGGCACCGTACAGGCCCGCGTCGGGCTGGCCGGGGCGCAGCTCGAAGCGGCGCGCGCATTGACGCGCCAGGATTGCATCGAGGCGCAACGCATGTCCGAACAGGGCGTGGTGCCGGACCTCAAATTCCGCCTGAAGCAGAAACGCAACTGCGCCTATGTGATGCAGCTGACCACCGATTGCATCGATACGCTTTATGCCTTGGCCGGGGCCAACGGGCTGTACACACGCGGGCCGATGGAACGCATTTTCCGCGACCAGCACGCCGCCGGCAGCCATATCAATTTCAGCATCGACGCCCACACCACGGCCTGGGGTCTGGTGGCGCTGGGCGGTGAATTCAAGAGTCCGACGCTGTAGGCGAAACCCGCATTCGGGGCATGCATGACCATCGATCTCAAAGCGCTGCACCCTCTTTTTGTAGCCGAGGCCGGCGGCATCGATCTCGCGCAGCCGCTGGACTCAGCGGCGGTGCGTGAGATCGAGGCGGCCATGGACAGTCATGGCGTTCTGGTGTGGCGCAATCAGCCCTTGACGCCCGAGCAGCAGTTGCGCTTCGCATCTTCGTTCGGCCGGCTCGACAGCGGCTTGAAGAAGGTGTTCAAGCGCAAGGAACGCCTGCCCTACGAGGAACTGATCGACATTTCCAATGTCGGGCTGGACGGTCGGGTGGTCCCGCGCGATGGGGCCAAGAACCTGTCGAACTTCGCCAACATGCTGTGGCACAGCGACAGCTCGTTCCAGAACCCGCGCGCGGCCTATTCGATGCTGTCGGCCGTGGTGCTGCCTTCGTGGGGCGGCGCAACCGAGTTTACCGACCTGCGCGCCGCCTACGATGCCTTGGCCGAGCGCACCAAGGGTGAAATCGCGGGCCTTAAGGCCGAGCATTACGCGCTGCATACCCGCATCATGCTGGGTGACGACGGCTATACCGACGAGCAGAAGAAAGCGATTGCGCCGGCGGTCTGGCCGCTCGCTCAGACCCATCGCACCTCCGGGCGCAAGGTGCTGTTTGTCGGCGTTCATGCCACGAAAATACTCGGCTGGCCGGTGGCGGAAGGGCGCATGTACCTGCATGATCTGCTCGAACATGCGACGCAGCGCCCATTCGTCTACAGCCACACCTGGCAGGTAGGCGATCTGGTCATGTGGGACAACCGCTGCACCCTGCATCGTGGCCGTCGTTATGACATCGCCCAACGGCGTGAATTGCGCCGCACGACCATTGACGATATACCTGCGGACGCCAGCGCCGCCTGAACTGCGCGCCTTTCAATCGGGTGGCCGTGCCGGATTGTCGGGTGACCGTGCCGGATTGTCGGGCCGCTTGCGTAGAATGCCGTTTTCCCCAGAAGCGGCCCACCATGAAGCGCACCGAACTGAGCAAGACCTTGGGCATGAAGATCGCCGGTCGCATGAAGCCTTTCGGCGTCCCGGACGTAACCGGCAGTAACCTCGCGACCCCTGACCGTCGCGAACAACGCAAACTCGATCAGGCGGCCGGCCTGGTGCCGTTCGCCTGCAAGCTCAATAGCGGCCTGGTGGCACAGATTCAGGCGCTTGCGAAGGAGCGTGGGGCCGGGTTGAACGAAACGGTCGCGGAACTGCTCGCAAAAGGCCTGGCGCAGCCTTGAACATGCAGGCGGCTTGGGCCGCCTGCATAGGGGCTTGGGGCTACACGCCGGTCTGGGTGATCAGCTTGGTGCTGAGGTAAGCCTCGATGGCGTCCGCGCCGCCCTCGGACCCGTAGCCTGAATCCTTGACGCCGCCGAAGTGGATCTCCGGCAAGGCCAGGCCGTGGTGGTTGATCGACACCATGCCCGATTCGATCGCCGCTCCGATGGCATTGGCGGTTTTCAGATCCGACGTGTAGGCATACGCCGCCAGGCCCCACGGCAGGCGGTTGGCTTCCGCTGCGACCTCATCGAAATTCTTGAACGAGGCAATTGGCGCGATCGGGCCGAACGGCTCGTCGTTCATGATGCGCGCGTCCATCGACACGCCGGTCAGCACGGTGGGTTCGAAGAAGTTGCCGCGTTCGCCGATGCGCTTGCCGCCGGTGACGACTTGCGCGCCCTTGGAGACGGCGTCCTCGACGATGCGCTCCATCGCCGCTATCCGGCGCGCGTTGGCCAACGGGCCCATTTGCGTCGCCGGGTCCATGCCGTCGCCCACCTTGAGGCCCTTTGCCACCTGGGTGAAAACTTCCAGAAAACGCTCGTAGACTTTTTCCTGAATCAGGAAACGGGTGGGCGAAACGCACACTTGGCCCGCGTTGCGGAACTTGGCGCCGGCAAGGATCTTGGCGGCACGGTCCACATCGGCATCATCGAACACGATGGCCGGCGCATGGCCGCCCAGCTCCATCGTGGAGCGCTTCATGTAGGCGCCGGCCAAGGACGCCAGATGCTTGCCCACCGGGGTGGAACCGGTGAAGGTGATCTTGCGGATGATCGGGCTCTTGATCAGGTATTCCGAGATTTCGGCCGGCACGCCGTAGACTAAGTTGATCACCCCGGCCGGGACGCCGGCGTCGATGAAGGCCTGGATCAGTTGCGCCGGTGACGCCGGGGTCTCTTCGGGCGCCTTGATGATGATCGAGCAGCCGGTGGCGACCGCAGCCGAGAGCTTGCGCACGATCTGGTTGACCGGAAAGTTCCACGGCGTGAACGCGGCCACCGGGCCGACCGGTTCCTTGATCACCAGTTGCTGCACGCCTTCGGCACGCGGCGGCACTACCCGGCCATACGACCGGCGGCCTTCCTCGGCGCACCAGTCGATCATGTCGGCGCCGGCCATGAGTTCGAGCTTGGCTTCGGCCAAAGGCTTGCCCTGTTCCATGGTCATGAGCCGGCCGATGCCCTCGGCACGCTCGCGGATCAGATCGGCGGCACGCCGCATCACCTTGTAGCGGTCGAACGGCGACACCTTGCGCCAGGTCTTGAAGCCCCTGTCCGCGGCGGCCAGCGCACGGTCGAGATCGGCGATCTCGGCGCGCGCCACCGTGGCGATCTGCTCCCCGGTGGCCGGGTTCAATACCGGCAGGCTGCGAGCGCCGCTGCCGGCACACCAGGCGCCGTCGATGAAGAGGTAAGTGTCACTGTAGGCGGCCTGCGCGGCAGCCAGGAGTTTGGGGTCGATGCGGTCCATGGGGTCAGTCTCCGGTGATGTATGCGGCGGAACCCGAAAAGATACTGCAAAAACGCCGCTCAGGTGCGTTGCAGGACCTCGAGCGTCGGGCGCGGGCCGGTAGCCTTGCCGGTGATGGGCGCGCGCGGCAGCTTCGATGCGCCCGGCTCGATCGTGAAATGGTAGTCGAGCGAGTACCACGCGCCTTTCGCATCGTCGGCGGGCGCCGCTTCTTTCTCGTGCAGCACGTACTGACCGATCAGCTTTTTCGTCACGGCGAACTGCACGTCGGAATCGAGGTTGGGATCGTCGCTCCAATACACCTGCGAGAACTGGGTCTTGAAGCCCGGCTTGACGATCATGAAGTGCAGGTGCGCCGGGCGCATGTTGTGCCGCCCTTGGGCGCGGATCAGCGCCCCGACCGGCCCGTTGACCGGAATCGGGTAGCCGGACGGCTTGATGCTGCGAAACGCAATGTGACCGGCGGCATCGGTCAAGAACTTGCCGCGCAGGTTCATGTCCGCTTGGCCGGGGTCCTGGTTCTCGTAGAAGCCTTCGCTGGAGGATTGCCAGATGTCCACCTCGGCGCCGGCCACTGCGTGTCCTGCGCGGTCGCGCACCCAGGCGTTGACGAACAACGGGGCGCCGGGGGTGGGCGAGCGCACGATGCTGGCGCCGTTCTCCATCCGCGGTGAATCGAGGCGCCAGAACGGGCCGAGCAAATTCGCGGTGGTCTCGGTCTGACCGTGGTCGCCGTTGTTGAGCAGGCATACCAGGGTCGAGAGCCCGGTCGAACCGGCGGCCAAGACGACCTCGTTGTGCGATTCGTTGGTCGCCTGTCCGAGCCTGGCGATGACGCCGCAGGCCTGCTGGAATTCCGTTTCGCTCAGTTTCACCTCGCGCGCGAAGGCGTGCAGGTGACGGATCGCGGCACCCATGATTTCGCGAAAGCGCGCATCCGGGGCACGTTCCAGTTCCGCGAGCACTGCGGCGGTCACGTCAGCCTGGTTTTCGATGATCATGTGGGTTCTCCTGTGTGAACGGTTGCGTGGCGGCGTTGTTTGGAAAATGGATTTTCGCAGGATCGCTTGCGCGGCGCCGGCCGGCGCTGGGGAGCGGACCACTGCGCCTGCATCGGCACCCCGTGAACTGGGTAATATCGCGTCTTTGCAGGTTCGACGCCATGATCGCGGGCTAGTAGATGCGCGGCATTCGCATTCAACAACATGGGAGATCGATGATGAGCAGTGTCCTGGAGGCGCCTGCGCCACGCGTGGTCGCGGAGCACGACGAGATCGACATAAGCACGACCCGCCCCGGCACGCCGGGTGGCATTTTCATGCGCCAGTTCTGGCTGGCGATCCATCGCAGCGAGGATCTGGCGGCCGGGCTTGCGGTCCCGATCCGCATCATGAGCGAGGATTACACGCTGTATCGCGGCGAGAACGGCCACGCGCAGGTGGTCGATTATCGCTGCCCGCATCGCGGCGCACCCCTGCACCTGGGCTGGGTCGAAGGAGAGTCGATTCGTTGTCTGTACCACGGCTGGAAGTACGATCGCAACGGCCAGTGCACCGAGATGCCGGCCGAAGACGCCGGCTTTCCGCAAAAGGTCAGGATGAGGAGTTTCCCGACTCGCGAATTCATGGGCATGATCTTCGCGTACTTCGGGGAAGGTGCGGAACCGCAATTCCCGCCGTTTCCTGCGCCGCCGCAGGAAGGCCTGGTCCATTGCTGGAACGTCGAGCGCGTACCCTGCAACTACCTGCAGTGCTATGAGAACACCGCCGATGAAGTGCATGTCGCCTTCGTCCACCAGCCCGGCGGCTCGCATTCCAAGATGGCCGAGCTGCCCGAGATCGAAGGGGTTGAAACCGACTGGGGCATGCTGCGCTACGGCCGGCGCAAGAGCGGGCAGGTACGTCATACCTTGCACTACATGCCCAACGTGACGCGCGTGATCGTGCCGCCGTTGGCCGGCTACGACGGCGTCGGCGGCTGGCCGGAAATCTACTTCAGCTTCACGCCGATCGACGATGAGACGCATTTGTGGCTGATCACCAGCCACATCAAGGTGACGGGTGCCGATGTCGAGCGCTTTCTGGCGAAAAAGGCCGAACACCTGGTCAATGTCGCGCGCGCGCCCAAGGTGATGGATGTGGTCGAGGACGTGTGGGCCGGCCGCGTGCGCCTAATCGACGTGCGTCATCCGGAACTGGCGATCGTGCAGGACATCGCGGTGCAGGCCGGGCAGGGACGTATCGCGGATCGCAGCAACGAGCGCCTCGGCCGCTCCGACAACGGCATCATCGCCTGGCGCAAGATGTTGACGCGCGAACTGCGCGCCATCGCCTCAGGCGGGCCGCGCAAGAAGTGGCAGGTAGCGCCGGCCGATACGTTGCCGGTGCTGGGTGTGTAGTCACTGCCGTCCACCACAAGATCATTGGAGACAAACCGCATGTTCCCGAAACGCCTGTACGTAGCCGCCGCGGTCGCTGCCTTTGGTTTTTGCGCCTGTGCCCTGGCGCAGCAGCCGGCGGTCATGAAGTTCAATTCACCGGCGCCGCCGCGCTCGTTCCTGCATGAGGTGTTCACCCCGTGGGCCGCGGCGGTGAGCGAATCCTCCGCCGGCGCGGTGAAGATCGACCTGTTGTTCGGCGGCACCCTCGGCAATTTCGCCGTCACCTACGACCGCGTGGTCGACGGTGTGGCCGACATGGGTTTCATCCTCACCGGGTTGGCGGGTGGCAAGTTCAAGCAGCACGACGTGGCGGCCATGCCGTTCGAGGCGCGCACCAGCCTTTCCGCTGCTACAGCGCTGTGGAAAATGTATGAAAAGGGCGTCACCGTCGGAGAATTCGACGCGGTGCGACCGCTGGCGATCTGGACTTTCCCCAATGCCGCGCTCAACTCCAAGGTGCAGGTGAAGGGCTTGGACGATCTCAAGGGCAAGAAGATCGCCACGGCCAACGCCATCATCGCGCGCATCGTCGGCGCACTCGGCGCGGCCCAGGTTTCGATGCGCCCGGACGAGATGTACCAGGGTGTCAGCCGCGGCGTGGTCGACATGGCCCTGATGCAATTCACCGGGGTGGCGACCTTCAAGCTCGACGAGGTGGCGCGCTTCCATCTCGACGCGGCGATGGGTGGCGACGCGGCGATGATCATCATCGGCAAAAAGCGCTGGGACGCGTTGCCGCCACAGGCCAAGGCGGCGTTCGACAAGCATTCAAACCTCGCGCTGTCGGAAAAACTCGGCCAGGCGTCGGATGCCGAATGGTCACGCTCGCGCGGCACGCTGCAGAACGTCTCCACCCTGTCCGCGCAGGACGAGGCGCAGTGGAAAAAGCTGGTGACCCCGGTGGTCGAGCAATGGACCCGTGAAACCCCCGGAGGGGCCAAGGCGCTGGAGGCGTTCCGCGCGGAAATCGCGGCGTTCGAAGCCAAGAGCAAAGCGAAGTAGCCGGTGCTCAAGGCGTTCGAGGCGCGCTGCCTCGGTGTCACGCAGCGGGTGGCGTTTGTCGGTGTGCTGGGCATGCTGTTCATTGCCTTCATAACCATCGCCGATGTGGTGCTGCGGTTCCTGTTCAACAAGCCGATCGCGGGCATGGCGGAAGTCACCAGCATGGCGCTGGCGGTGACGGTGGCGGCCTGCCTGCCGGCCGGCGCGGCGTCGCGCGTCAACCTCACGGTCGAGTTGTTCGAAACCCGCGCCAGCGCTGTGACGCGCGCGCGCCTGCGTCTGTTCGGTGCGCTGATGCTGCTGGTGTTCTACGCGTTTCTGGCCTGGCGCCTCGGGGCTTACGCCCACAGCTTGCAGGCGCGCAATGCGGTCACGGTATATCTGGGCCTTCCGATGGCCCCGTTCATCTGGACGGTAGCGGCATTCCTGGTGGCAAGTACCCTCGTGCAGTTGCTAAGCCTGATGGTGATGGCGGAGCGCTGGACGACCGCCCTGCTGGCCCTCGGCGCGGCCATGCTTGCGCTGGCTGCGCTGGCGGCCGGTTTCGCCCCGTTGGTGGCCTGGGCCAAGGCCGCGCCCGGCACCACGTCGACCTTGGTCGTGCTGCTGGTATGGGTGCTTTTGATCCTGTATGTGCCGCTGGCTGCGGCGCTCGGCTTGCTCGGTTTGCTGTGCGCCGGCCTGATGCTAGGCGCGCAACCGGCACTGAGCGTGCTTGGCAACGAGGCCGCGCAGTTCCTCACCAATCCGCAAGTGGCGGTGGTGCCGATGTTCCTGATGATGGGCAGCTTCGCCGTGGCCGCCGGCATGGCCGAGGACATCTACGACCTTGCGCACGCGGTGTTCGCAAAGTTCCGCGGCGGACTGGCGCTGGCCACCATCGGTGGCTGCGGCGGTTTCGGCGCGCTCACCGGCTCGTCTCTGGCCACGGTCGCGACCATCGGCCGGGTGGCCTTGCCGGAGATGACCTCGCGCGGTTACTCGCCGGCATTGGCGGCCGGCTGCGTGGCGGCCGGCGGCACGCTGGGTGCGCTGGTTCCGCCGTCGATACCGCTGATTTTCTACGCCTTCCTCACCGAGACCTCGATAGGCCAGTTGTTCATCGCCGCGGTGATCCCGGCCGTGATGGCCATCGCCTTCTACCTGATCGCGATAGTGGCCTACGTGCATTTCGTCCCGGACGCTGCGCCAGCGCGCGCCGAGCGCACCGACTGGGGTGCGGTGGCGCGCGCGGCGAAGAAAGCCTGGGCTGCGCTGCTGCTGTTCGTGGTGGTGTTGGGTGGCATCTATGGCGGGGTGTTCACCGAGGCCGAGGCCGCCGCCGTCGGCGCGGTGGGCGCCTTCCTGTTTGCGTTGTTCCGCGGCCGCATGAACCGCGGCAGCTTCGCGCAGGTGATCGGCGAAACCACGGCTACCACGGCCATGCTCTACCTCATCATCTTCGGCGTGCTGACCTTCTCGTTTTCCATGGGTGTTACCGGTCTGCCCGAGCGCATGACGGCCATGGTCAAGGAACTCAACTGGGCCCCGGTTGCGGTGCTGTTCCTGTTGCTGACAATCTACATCGCGCTGGGCTGCATCATGGATTCGAACACGGTGATGTTCGTCACCATCCCCATCGTCGCGCCGCTGATTTCGGCGCTCGGCTACGACCTCGTGTGGTGGGGCGTGATCAATCTTGTGGTGCTGGAGACCGGCCTTATCACGCCGCCCTTCGGCATCCATCTGTTCGTATTGAAGGGCATTGCAGGGGGTGACGTTCCACTGGGGCAGGTGTACCGCGGGGTCATGCCGTTTGTAGCAGCGGACCTTCTGAAGCTGGCGCTGCTGGTGATTTTTCCGTCTCTGGCACTCTGGCTGCCGGCGCTGATGCGGGGTTGACTGCAATTCTTGGCGCATGTCGCGAGGGAACCGGCAGGGACCATGAACGCGCCCTGGGCACCGATGCGATCAGTACCGGATGCGTGCAAGCGAGCGCAGCGTCTCAGGGGTGGTGCTCGGAAAACCGAAGAACTCGAGATATGCGGGGATCTGCTCGAACAGCATGTCGGTACCTACCTGCACGCGGCAGCCGCGCGCGGCGGCCGCGGCGAGGAAGGCGGTGGTCTCGGCTCGCATCACCACCTCGCCCACGAAGGCCGCCGGCGAGAGTCTGGCTACGTCCAGCGGCAAGGGATCGCCCTCGTTCATGCCCAGCGGCGTGCAGTTGACCGCCAGGTCGCACTCGGCCGGGTCATTCGAGCCGAGTTCGATGTCGAGCGCGGGGTAGTGCGCGCGCAGGCGTTGCGCCAGTCCTGCGGCCGACGCCGCATTGAGGTCGAAGATCGCGATCGAGCCAATCCCTGCCGCCGCCAGCGATGCGGCGATGGCCGAGCCGACCCCACCGGCGCCAACGATCAGGGCGCGTGCGCCTGCCAGCTTGCAGCCCTTGCGCCTCAGGCCGCGCACAAAGCCTTCGCCATCGAACATGTCGCCGATCAGGCGTCCTTCAGGCGTGCGACGCACCGCGTTGCAGGCGCCCGCGATGGTTGCGGCGATGGACACTTCGTCGAGTAGCGCTACCGTGCTCACCTTGTGCGGCATGGTGATCAGCGCACCGCTTAAGTTGGTCAGCGTGAAGACCGCGCGCAGGAAGGCCGGATAGTCTTCCGCCTTGCAACCCATGGGCACCACCACGGTATCGATTCCCTGTTGTTCGAACCAGGGGTTGTAGATCATCGGCGCCTTGAAGCTGTGGGTCGGGTGACCGATGTGCGCGATGAGGGATGTCTTGCCGCTGATCATGTTGAGTATCGGTGCTTTCG
>JAYVST010000879.1:0-2033 GCA_043775255.1 Burkholderiales bacterium | reverse complement strand
ACCGAATGGCGTCCGAGGTTCATCGAAACGAAGGCGACTCTGGGCTTGCGGCCGCCAAGCGGCTGTGCGCGACGGGCCGTCGCCGCGACAAAACCCAGTTCCGGGCAGGAGGCGAGGAACAGGCGCGCCAGCGCGGCGCTCGCGTCACGATCGTTGTGTCCCTGATAAGGAAGAAAAAACGCGGTGCGGTTGATCTGCGCCAGCGGATCGACCAGCACCGGCGGGTCGGCACAGAGGCGACGCAGTTCGCTTTCAAACCAGGCGCGCGCTTCGACCAGCGCCTCCCGGGAGGCCGCAATCTGGGGCAGGGTATTGATCAGGCGGTTGACGGCAAGCGCGCCACGCTCGTCCGGGTCTGCCTTGTCCAGCGCGAGGTCGTACCAGCGCCGCGCCGCCGCGACATCGCCTGACAGATACCCGGCGAAACCCAGCAATTCCAGCGGCAACGCGGCCTCTGGCGCGAGCCGCGCGGCCAGCAGAAAGCAGAGCTCCGCAGCGGCCGGCGCATTGCGATTCAAGTGTTCGCGCCCGCGATCGACGAGATGGACGGCAACGGCCTGTGCATCCGCGCAGGCACGCGCGCTCAGATAGGCGCGCTCCGCCCCGCTGCCTCCCATCCGGGTTTCCAGCAGCCAGCCAAGCAAGGCGGGGGCGAGCGCGGCGTGCGACTGCGCCGCAAGGCGCGCCAGCGCGCGTTGCGCTGCCCTGTCGTTGCCGGCGGCAGCCGCAGCGCAGGCGGCTGCCAGGGCGTTGCGCGCGCGCGTGTCGGCCGGTTGAGGCAGGTCGGCGAACGCGATGAACCCGGACACGGCCGCTGACTGCGGCGCGAGCGCCCCGCCCAGCGCACGCAAAAGGCGCTTGAGCATGTCGTCAGCGGCCCGGCGCGCGACTGTGCCGCATGGAACGCTCAAAATCCTCGCTATGACCGCGCACGCGCATCCTGCCCGACCGACTGGCGTAAAATTTGGAGTTTAGCGTGCAGTCTCCGCATCCGTCTTTCCGCAACGCGTTTCCCATCCTTTTTCACCAGGTTCGCCCATGACCATCATCCGTTACGACGATCTCGTCGCCTCCATCGCCGACGCACTGCAGTTCATCAGTTATTACCATCCGAAGGACTACCTGCAGCACCTGGCGCGCGCCTATGAGCGCGAGCAGTCGCCGGCGGCGAAGGACGCGATCGCGCAAATCCTCACCAACAGCCGCATGAGCGCGCAGGGCAAGCGGCCGATCTGCCAAGACACCGGCATCGTCAACGTTTTTCTCAAGGTTGGCATGAACGTGCGCTTCGAAGGCTTCGCCGGCGGCATTGCCGACGCCGTCAACGAGGGCGTGCGGCGCGGCTACACCAATCCCGACAACGTCCTGCGCGGATCGATTTTGTCGGATCCGCAGTTCGGGCGCAAGAACACCAAAGACAACACCCCGGCGGTGATCAACACCGAATTGGTACCCGGCAACACCATCGACATCAACGTCGCGGCCAAGGGCGGCGGCAGCGAGAACAAGTCCAAGTTCGTGATGATGAATCCGTCCGACGACTTGGTCGAATGGGTTTTGCAGACCGTGCCCCTGATGGGCGCGGGCTGGTGCCCACCCGGCATGCTGGGCATCGGCATCGGCGGCACGGCCGAGAAGGCCATGCTGATGGCCAAGGAAGTGCTGATGGAACCGATCGACATGCACGAACTGCTCGCGCGCGGCCCGCAAAGCAAGGAAGAAGAACTGCGCATCGAGCTCTACACGAAGGTCAATGCGCTGGGCATCGGCGCCCAGGGACTGGGCGGGCTCACCACCGTGCTCGACGTGAAGATCGCGCAGTACCCCACGCATGCCGCCTCCAAGCCGGTGGCGATGATTCCGAACTGTGCCGCCACCCGCCATATCCATTTCGTCCTCGACGGCTCCGGCCCGGCGGTGTTCGAGCCACCTTCGCTGGACGATTGGCCCAAAGTCAATTGGACGCCCGATCTGGACCGCAGCAAACGGGTCGACCTCGACAACTTGACGCGCGCCGAAATCGCAGCCTGGAA
>JAYVST010000878.1:0-1609 GCA_043775255.1 Burkholderiales bacterium | reverse complement strand
GTCGATTTTTCCGCGTTTGCGACCGGGCAGGCGACGCCGCGTGGCCCCGAAAACCGGCTGGTGCTGGTCAATGTGCGGCTGGGCATCAATTGCGCGCTTCTGGTGTCGCGCATGCTCGGCTTGCGCAATCCGCGCGATTTTCGGGCTGCGCCGATCGCACAGGCGGGCAAAGACTGGGAAGGCGGGCGCTGGACCGACCCGGCAGGTTCCGAATGGCGTGAACTCAGTCTGGCCCGCCTGATGGCGATGCCGGAGTTTTTGCAGATCGGCAGTTAACCGCAGGTCAGTCGAGCGCACCGCGCGCAACCGCGCGAACCGCGCCGCAGGAGACAACATGGCATCAGGCTTCAAACTTCCCTTTGGCCTCAAGCGTGCGGCGCAGCCCGCAGGTGACGAGGTTGCCGGCTCCTCCACCGTCATGGAAACGGCCGCCGACATGCGCGTCCCGGTGCCGCTGATCGGCCATTTGCCGGTGGAGCGGCAGTATTCGGTCTTAGCCGTCGTGCTGGTGATCGCAGTGGCGTTGCTCGCGATCATCATCGGCAAGGACATCTTCGATGCAAGCAGTGCCGGACGCGGCGTATCCATCACCGGCGACAGCTTGATGCATTCGCAGCGCCTGGCCAAGGCGGTGCCGAATGCCGTTCAGGGCAACCTGCCGGCGTTCGCGCAATTGAAGGAGAGTCGCGACGCGATCACGGTCAATCTGCTGGCCTTGTCCGGGGAGGGCGACCAGGGTGTGCGGGGCGACTCGCGCACTACGGCGCTGCTGGCGAAGGTGAACTCCGAGTGGGCGGCGACCCAGAAGAATGCCACCGTGGTGCTCGAACAGGAGAAGAACCTGGCGCAACTGGGCGCGTCGATTCGCTCGATCAACGAAAACAACCCGCAGCTGCTTGATCTCGCCGAACAGGTATCCGCGCTCAAGCTGTCGGCCGGCGCGAACGCGCGCGACGTCGCGGCCAGCGCCCAGCTGGTGATGCTGACGCAACGCATGGCCAAGAATGCGAATGCGCTTCTGGCCGGCGAATCGATCGACCCGGAGGTGGCGTTCCTGCTGGGCAAGGACACCAACACCTTCCGCGACATCCTCACTGCGCTGGCCAAGGGCAGCGAATCCTTGCGCATTGCCGCGTCCACCGACGCGGAGCAAAAGGAGCGCTTAGGCGAGCTCGAGAAGGCATTCACTACCTACCAGGGCGCGGTCTCGGGCATTCTCGGCAACATGCAGCGCCTGGTCAACGCCAAGCAATCGGCGCAGCGCATCTTCCAGGACAGCGAGGGCCTCAAGGACGCGTTGTCGGCATTGGCGGCCGGGCATCAGAAACAGCTCGACGGGCGCGGTTTCAATTTCTTCCTGATGACCGTCTTGGCCCTGCTGGCGTTGGCCGTACTCGGAATGATGTTCCTGGTCTATCGCGCCGACTCCGAGGCGCAGCGTGTGCGCGCGCAGAAAGAGGAAACCGAAGCCAGGCAGTTGAACAATCAGAACCAGTCGGCGATTCTGCGCCTCATGAATGAACTTGCCGAAGTGGCCGATGGCGACCTCACGGTGCAGGCGACGGTCAACGAGGACATCACCGGCGCCATCGCCGACTCGGTCAACCTC
>JAYVST010000877.1:0-1587 GCA_043775255.1 Burkholderiales bacterium | reverse complement strand
ATGCTCAACGCTCGTCCCCATCCGGCAAGAGCGGCTTCAATACCCCCTCGTCCAGAATGCGAACCTGCTGTTCGGCGACCTCTAAGCGCTCCTGCGCGGCCCGTACCAGAAGCACGCCGCGCTTGTAGGCCTCGATGGAATCCTCGAGCGCAAGCTCGCCGGTTTCCATGCGCGCGACGATGGTTTCGAGTTCCTTCAGGGCCGCTTCAAACGAGAGTTCCGCAGGCAGTGGCGGCGGAGCGGGGAATTTCGCCAATTCGGATGCGCTACGGTCGCCGGCAGGCCGACGACCGCGATTTGGATTAAAGTCGCATTTTAAAGTGTCTTGACTGATCGCGCCGAGGTAAAATACGTGTCTCCCGCCGTTTACCGCCGAAATTGGGACACAGCTGGCCTGCGTATGGCCTGCCGTTTACCGAAGGTCGGCGGATTGACCGAAGTCCGGCGGATTGACCGAAGGTCCGCGAATTGCTCGACACGAATTGTCCGAAGCAGCGCTTTTTTCGAAATTCCGCCCGGCTTTTTCGCGCATCCTCGCATCGAAACCTGTTAGTGCCATCGACATGAGCAACATGCGAATCCGTTTCCTGTCCCCGCTCGCCCGCGACGGGCCGAAGCGCGCCTAAATCCGCTAACGGGGCGCCTGGCGACTTCGTCGCAGCGTGCCAATCATGGATTTCGCGGTGCCGGTAGCCGAAAGGCCCCGGCCCGTACAGGGATATTCACCATGTCGGAAATTGGAAGGCTGGCCAGCTTGAAGCCGGCCGCTTCGCAACTACCGGTGCATGCTTACCACGACCAGGGCGTCTTCGACGCCGAGATGGAAAGCCTTTTCGCCGACGCGCCCGGCTACGTCGGCCACCAGTTGATGGTCCCGAACGCCGGCGATTACCATGCCCTCGCCTGGATGGAGAACGCCCGCTTGCTTGTCAGGAATGGCAAGGATGTGGAACTGCTCTCCAACGTCTGCCGCCATCGCCAGGCGATCATGCTCCATGGGCGTGGCAATCGGGCCAACATCGTTTGCCCATTGCACCGCTGGACCTATGACCTTGAAGGCAAACTGTTGGGCGCGCCGCACTTTGGCGTCAAACCCTGCCTCGACCTCGACCGCGCCGCTCTGCGCGAGTGGAACGGGCTGCTTTTTCGGGGCAAACGCGATATTGCCGTCGACCTTGAAAAATTGAGCGTGCGCGCCGACCTGGATTTCAGCGGCCATATGCTCGACAGGGTCGAGATCAACGAATGCGCCTACAACTGGAAGACCTTCATCGAGGTCTATCTGGAGGACTATCACGTCGCCCCGTTCCATCCCGGCCTCGGCGGTTTCGTCACCTGCGACGATCTTGCCTGGCAATTTGGCGAGCGTTATTCGGTGCAGACCGTGGGCGTCAACAACGCCCTTGCGCGGCCCGGCAGCGAGGTCTACCGCAGGTGGCATGAGCAGGTGCTCAAGTTCCGCGGCGAGCGCTGCGCTGATCGGATACCGAAGTACGGCGCCATCTGGCTCACGCTCTATCCGAACATCATGATCGAGTGGTATCCGCACGTGCTGGTTGTGTCGCACCTGATTCCGCGCGGTCCGCA
>JAYVST010000876.1:0-4212 GCA_043775255.1 Burkholderiales bacterium | reverse complement strand
ATCAGCGACGAATCCGCAGCGGGCGCTGAGGTGATCAGTGTCGGTCAGGTGCGCGCGCCTGCCTACCGCGCCGGGCGCACACTGGAGCTGGGTGGCAGGCGCTGGGGCCTGCGTTTCGAATCCACGCCTGAACTCGAGGCCCAGCTTGGCGGCGGCTTGGCGGGCGCGATTGCGATTTTCGGCGCCCTCGGGTCGTTCCTGTTGTGCGGGCTTGTGCGGGTACTGACCGGCACGCGGCAGCGCGCCGAGGAAATCGCCGCGCGCACCACGCGCGCCCTGTCGGACCAGATGAAGCTGACCGAGGACCTGATCGAACTCAACCCGAGTCCGATCTTCCGCAAGGATGACCAGGGGCGCTATATCCGCTTCAACCGTGCGTGGGAGCGGCTTACCGGCCGCGCGCGCGAGGACTGGATCGGCAAGACCGCGCATGACCTGCTCGAACCGGACGCGGCGGAACGCGAACTGCGACAGGACCGGGAACTGCTTCTGCATCCTGACCAGGTCGAGCGCTTCGAAACCAGCATCGCCACCGCAGATGGCGCGCAATGCCACGTCATCATCAGCAAGGCGGCGGTGCGCCTAGCCGACGGCAGCGTGGCAGGCATCATCGGCACCATCACCGATGTCAGTGAAACCCGTCGTTTGACCGAACAAAACGAGCGCCAGCGCGAGCAGCTCGCGCTGGTCAACCAGTCGGCCCAGGCGGGGGTCTGGGATATCGAGTGGCCGCATGGCACCGCCTACTTCTCGCCCAGGTATTTCGAGATGCTGGGCTACCTGCAAGCGCCCGAAGAGGGATTGCCCGGCGCCCGCAGCGAACTGGTCCATCCTGATGATCGCGCCAGGTTAGAGGCGGCGCGCGAAGCCCATTTCAGCGGAGCGCTGCCGTACTTCGACTGCGAGTACCGCCTGCGCCGCGCCGATGGCGATTATTCGTGGGTCAACGGGCGCGGCCTGGCCAGCCTCGACGGCGCCGGCAACCCGGTGCGCTTTACCGGTTCGATCATCGACATCACCCAGCGGCGCACGGCGCAACTGGAAAGTGAACATCAGCGCGAGCAGCTTGAACTGGTGATCGAATCGGTGCAGGCCGGCGTTTGGGACGAGGATCTGGTGGAAGGCCGATGCTATTTCTCGCATCGCTATCGCGACATTCTCGGTTTCGCCAGGGACTACGATCTGGCCGGTCACACCAGCCTGTCGGCCAACTATCACCCGGAAGACCGCGCGGCGGTTCTCGACGCACGCGCGGTCGCGATCCGCGCCGGCACCCCGCTCGATCTCGAGTTTCGCCTGCGTCATAGCGCCGGTCACTACGTCTGGGTCAACGCCCGCGCGAAGGCGAGCTATGACTTGGCCGGTGGCGCGGTGCGCTATACCGGCGCGATCATCGACATCACAAAGCGCAAGGAAGCGGAATTCGCCTTGCGCGACGCCAATCTGCGCGTCCTCGAAGCCGCGCAGGTGAAGACCACATTCCTTGCGACCATGAGCCATGAAATCCGCACGCCCTTGAACGGGGTGATCGGCTCGGCCGGGTTGTTGCAGGACACCCGCCTCGATTCCGAACAGCAGGATTACGTCGAGACCATCCGCATTTCCGGCGTGCAGCTCCTGACCCTGATCGATGACATCCTCGACTATTCCAAGATCGAATCCGGGCGCATGGAACTGGAAGACCTGCCCTTCGACCTGACCGGCGTGATCGAGGACGCGTTCGACCTCCTGGCCGAACGCGCGCGCGCCAAACGACTGGAATTGCTGTACGACATCGCGCCGGCAGTGCCGCGCCGCATTCATGGCGACATCACGCGCTTGCGTCAGGTCCTGATCAACCTGGTCGGAAACGCCGTCAAGTTCACCGAAGCCGGCGAGGTTTGCGTCACCTGCTCGATCGCGGAGGGTGAACCGGCCGGCGATGGCCGGTTGCTCCTGCGTTTCGCGGTGCGCGACACCGGAATCGGCGTGGCGCCGGACAAGCTTGCGCGATTGTTCACCCCGTTCATGCAGGTGGATGCTTCGACTACCCGCAAATACGGAGGCACCGGCCTAGGCCTTGCGATCAGCCAGCGCCTGGTGGGTTTGATGGGAGGCGAGATCGGCGTGGTAAGCGAGCCCGGACGGGGGTCGACATTCACCTTCACGCTCGCCACCCGCGGTGCTCCCGCAGATGCGGCGCACAGCCGGCGCATGGGCGAGATCGGCAGCATCGCCGGAAAACGTGTCCTGATCGTCGACGACTACGCGTCCAATCGGCGCATCCTGGCGGCGCAGTGCGCGAACTGGGGTCTGTGGACCGTCGAGACCGCTTCGGTGCAAGAGGCGCTCGAGGCCGTCGCTGCAGCGCATGCGGGCGATACGCCATTCGACGCGATCATCAGCGACATGCTGATGCCGGACTACGACGGCCTCGACCTGGCACGTGCGGTCGCCTTGCATCGGAAGGCGCATGGGGTGCACCTGCCGGTGTTGATCCTCTCATCCGCGCCGCGCGCCGAAGCCCTGGCCGGACGCGATATTGCCGAAGGCTGGATCAACGCCTATCTGCTCAAACCGGCGCGCCAGACGCAGTTGTTCAACGCCATACTCGACGCCTTGGCGCCTGAGCGGCCATTCCACTTGAGCGGGCCGGAATCGGTGGCGCGTCCGGGCGTGGTCCAGGCCTATACAGGCAAGCTGCGCATATTGCTGGCCGAAGACAACGAGATCAACCAGAAGATCGCATTGCGCATGCTGGAACGGATGGGGCGTTCCGCTACCCTGGTCGACAATGGCTTGAAAGCGGTCGAACTCGCCTGCGTGGGCGATTTCGATTGCGTTCTCATGGACGTGCAGATGCCCGAACTCGACGGCCTGGAGGCGACCCGCCGCATCGTCGCAGCGCTGCCCTCGGAGAAAATGCCGTACATCGTCGCGATGACAGCCAATGCCATGACGGGCGATCGCGAAATCTGCCTGGCCGCCGGCATGCACGACTACATACCCAAGCCGGTGCAGATGCAGGCGTTCAACGACGCGCTGGCGCGCGCGCAGAATTTCCTCACGCGCCGCGACGCGACGGCAGCGCCAGCGGACGCCCTCCCCACGCAGGGCGCAGCCGCGAACCCGGCCGGGACACCCTCAGTCGCTGGCGCCGGAGACGATGCGGCGATCGATCAGGCGCAAATCGACGAACTGCTCGGTCTCGACGACTCCGGTGCCGTTCTGACCGACTTCATTCAGATGTACACCACGCAGGCGCCGCAGCGTATCGCCGAGATCGCGCGCGCGTTGGCCGACGGCGACTTCAAACGCGTATCCCAAGTGGCGCACAGCCTGAAGGGCGCCAGCGGCAATCTGGGGGCAGGCGCGGTGGCCGAGGTCGCACGACGGATCGAGGCCGCCGGCCATGCCGGCGAAGCCGAGGCCATCGCTGCGATGATCGAGGAAATCCGCGCTCGGTATGGCGCAGCCGAGGCGGCGTTGATGGCGCTGCCGCTGGCTCCGGCTTCGAATCCATAGGGACGCCGCGCCTGTAACGGTGGGGCAGGCGACCACGCTGCGGCTTGAAGGTGCTACGGCTTGAAGGTGCTACGGCTTGCGGTGCTACGGCTTGCGGTGCTACGGCTTGATGGTGCTACGGCTCGACGGTGTTACGGCTTGAAGTCGCCCGCCTTGGCGAGGTTGAGCCGGCTGGGGATGATATGGCGGGAAAATGCCGCGTTGATGTCGTCGGCGCCAAGTGCCGCCACCCGCGCTTCGAAGCGTTCGTCCCAGGTGAACGTGCGATCAAAAAACAGATCGGTGGCCAGCTTCGAGGCCAGCGCGCCGTCGGCCGCCCGTGCAAGCTTGCGCGATTGCAGGTAACCCTGTTTGCCGCGTGCGACTTCCTCGTCGCTGAACCCGGCCTGCCGTACCCGCTCGATTTCCTCCAGCAGGGCGGCCTCCACCCGCGCGCGGTTTTGCGGCGCGTGGATGGCCGACACGCTCCACTGTCCGTAGCGGTCAAGTGCCGCCACCGACAGTCCCGAGCCCACGCTGTAGCTCAAGCCTTCCTTTTCGCGGATGCGCGCGGCCAGGCGGGCGTCGATCGAGCCGCCGAACAGGTAGTTGGCCAAAACCAGCGCCGGATAGTCGGCGTCGTCGTCGCGCACGTCGAGCAGGATCGCGCCGCGCAGGGTGGCGTTGGCCTTGTCGGGTGTAACGATGTTCTGGTTGATCGTCGGCGCG
>JAYVST010000875.1:0-2002 GCA_043775255.1 Burkholderiales bacterium | reverse complement strand
ACCTTGGCGCCGAGCACGCGCTCCAGGTACTTGCTGATGGGACCGAACTTGCGCATCTGCTCGGTGGCGGCTTCCTCAGGGATGGTGGTCACCTTGAAGACGCTTTGCGCGAACACCGGGGCAGCGCAGAGGAGGGAGAATACGGCCAGGGACTTGAGGGCGGTGCGGCGAGGCAAGAGAGACAAAGGGCGATGCGGCATGGTGGTTCCTTTCTGGGCGTCAAAAATGCGATGGGGGACCGATGGCACGCCAGCCTGGCTTGCGTGCAGTTGGGCGGACAGGCTCAGGACGACGCGGCGGGTACGTGAACGGCTGGGAATGAGCACGGCTTGGACTCCCTGGTAAACGAATCGAACGAAATCGCGTCCTTGACGGACGCGGGGCCACAAGACTACCGCATGTCGATGCTTCGCGTGAGCGCCGCGCCCGCCTTGCAGGCGAGGATAGGTGGCGGCGGCCGGGTCCGAACGCGGCTGCTAGCAGCCCTTGATCGCGGCGCGCCCGATCACCGGCACTCCGCGCTCGTTCTTGAGGTTCACGTCGTCGGTGAAGGCCTCGGGCGTGAGTAGCGCGCTTCCGAGCCGAAGTTGGCGAACTTTTTCACGCTGCCGTCCGCGCGAGCTGTTTCAATGTATCTTGATCATGCGCGTGTAAACATGACGGAGTTTCTTAGTGGCGTTGAAAATTGCCAATCCTGTTGTTGTGGCCAGAGTCGAGCGGCTCGCCCGCGCCACAGGCATGACCAAGACGGCAGTTGTCGAGCGGGCCATCGACCGCCTGGCCAGTGAAACGCAAGCGAAAGCAAACCCTGGTCGAATGGCAGCATTGCTGGCCCAACTGGACCGTGTTCCTGATCGCGGGGATGGATTCGATCCCTTGGAGTGGGACGCAAAAGGTTTGCCGAAGTGATTGTTGCCGACACCTCGGCCATCGTCGCTTTGGTATTCGCTGAACAGGAACGCGACGCCATCGCGCTGGCCATCGAGCAAACCGACCGGGTGCTGATAAGCACGGTGTCGGTTCTTGAGGCGCGCATGGTCGTGCATGGTCGGCGCGGGCAGCGGGCAGCGGGCAGTGGTGCTAGTCGATGATCTGCTGCGCCTGCCGATGTTCGAAATGGTCGCCCCCGGAGCCGCGGAGTCGGATGCTGCTTACGCCGCGTTCGTGGCTTTCGGCAAAGGCAGTGGCCACCCGGCCGGTTTGAATTTCGGCGCAGTGTTCAGCTACACGCTGGCCAAGGTACGCGGTCTGCCATTGCTCTACAAGGGCTACGATTTTGCGCATACCGATCTGGTCAGCGTGTTGGTTGCGCCCGGCGCGAGCGAGCCAATCGCGTCGAGAAAGCACTGACTCGACAGGGTCAATGTTTCGCTGGAGAACATGCCGGCACTTGCCCACGATTCACGCGAAGGGGACGCTGTGTTCCAGGAACTGCTGCGGAATTTCCGGGCCCCATTGGTTTCGCAACGATTCCGGCGTGAGCAGGTTCGCAGGGTCGTCTTCGTTGCGCACGTCGCTGTCGGCCCAATGCTCATGCACAATGTCGTAGGGGTCGTACCAATAGTCGAACACCTGGCTGCCCAGCAAATGCCGGCCGACGCCCCAGGTGTGGCGATAGCCTTTGGCCTTCAGGACGTTGTGGCCGATCATGATCGAGTCGATGTCGCGTGATTCGTAGGACAAATGATTCAAGCCGTTCTTTTCGGCCTGGATCGCGAAGAACACATGATGGTCGACATACTCCTTGCCGTTGTCGAGGCGGTTGAACGAGCCGATCAGATTGTCCTTTTCGCCCACATAGATGTCGTCGGAAGACACGAAGCCCAGGGTCTCGCGATACCACTTGAGCGTCTGCCTGATGTCGGTGGTGGTGATCACGCCGTGGCCGGCGCATTTCACCGGTGCGGGACCGGTCGGCAAGCGCATCAGTTCGGTCCGGCGCGTCTTGTCGCCGGCCCAGTTCACTTTGTATTCGGGCACGTCCAGCGGCCCCAGCAGGCGC
>JAYVST010000874.1:0-1740 GCA_043775255.1 Burkholderiales bacterium | reverse complement strand
AGGGGTCGAGATGGCAGTGCGGCTGCACGTACGAGTCGGGTTGCAAGGCATTGAGCATGCGGTTGCACGGCGCGGATTCATGCGCGTGGAAATTACGATTCCGGCGCCGTCGCGGGCTGGCCGCCGCGTGCGCCGCGACTTCCGCCAGCATGGCCTGGGTGATCAGCATGGATTGACCGATTGGGAATGAAAACCTCGATTATCCCGCACGGCCTCGCCACTTCCCCCGTGCGCGCAGCCCATCCATTCTGCGCGGCCTTGCTGCTGGCCGGCGCGTTGTCGGCCGGCTCCGGTCCGGCTGTGTCCGAGATCGCCGTCAAGGACGATCAGGGCGAAACCGTTCGTCTCGCACGCGCAGCCACGCGCATTGTCAGCCTCGCCCCCGGCCCCACGGAGATGGTATACGCCGCCGGCGCCGGCGATCGCATGGTGGGGACGGTCGAGTTCAGCAACTATCCGGAGGCAGCGCGCGCCCTGCCCCTGGTTGGCAATAGCGCCGTTGTGGATGTCGAACGCATCGCGGCTTTGAAGCCCGATCTGGTGATCGCTTGGCCGCACGGCGCGGGGCAGCGACAGGCGGCGCAACTGCGCCGTCTCGGGATGCGCGTGTACATGAGCGACCCGAAGACGCTCGATGACATCGCTTCCACCCTGGAGGCATTTGGCAGACTGGCGGGCACCGAACCGCAGGCACAGGCGGCCGCCCGGCTCTTTCGCAGTCGGCTGAAGACGTTGCGCGAGGTGCACGCAGCCGCCAGGCCGCTGGGGGTGTTCGTGCAGATCTGGCGCGACCCCCTCATGACGGTGAACGACCGGCACCTGATTGCCGACGCGCTGCGTGCCTGTGGCGCTCGCAACGTATTCGGCGGGATCGTGCAACTCGCGCCAACGATCACACGCGAAGCGGTCATCGCCGCCGATCCCGAGGTCATCGTCGTGGTGGCCAAGGCCGCCGACGCTGTCGCCGCACTCGACGCCTGGCGCAAATGGCCGCAACTGCAGGCGGTGCGCCGCGAGCGTATGTTTGCCATCGATCCGGACCGCTTGTCGCGCCTGACGCCGCGCGCAATCGACGGCACGACCGACCTGTGCGAGAAGCTGCAACACGCGCGCCGGCAGGAACGATCGTGACGCGCGGGCGCAATGGCGGGCGCCGCACGTCGCGCCAGAGCGGCGATACGCGCTATATTGCAGACTTGCCAACTTGACTTGACATGGCTTTTCAACCAACATCGACCCCATGAACGAGTTCGAAAACCTGGAACAAAAACTGGCGCAACTGGTGATGCTGCACAAGCAGGCCAGGGAAGAGAATCGCGATTTGCGCGTGCAGGTGGCAAAGCTCGAAACCGAGCACAAGGCACTGGGCCAAAAAGTGGCCGGCGCGCGCGCGCGCATCGAGACGCTGGTTGCCCGCATGCCCGCCGCCACCGAGGAGGCTTAGCGCACCATGGCCCCGCCGAAAACAGCGGTCAAGAATATCGAAGTCACCATCATGGACCGGCAGTACCGGGTTGCGTGCCCTGACGACGAGCGCGAGAACCTGATGGCCTCGGTCGCCTACCTTGACCAGAAAATGCGCGAGATCAAGGAGTCCGGGAAGATCGCCGGGGCTGACCGGATCGCCGTGATGGCGGCGCTCAACATCACCCACGAGTTGCTCGCGGCCAAGACCGGTGCCGGGTTTGACATCGCGGAGTACAAGCGTAGAATGATTTCGATGAATTCGCTGGTCGATGA
>JAYVST010000873.1:0-1786 GCA_043775255.1 Burkholderiales bacterium | reverse complement strand
GTCTTTTCGATCGGCAGCACGCGCCGGTGGTCGGTCAGCGAATGGATCACCACGGTGGTGTCCTTGCGCGCTTCGACGATTTCATCGAGGTAGCAGATGGCGCCGCTGCGCACCGCGCGCGTCAGCGGGCCGTCCTGCCAGACGGTGGCGTCGCTCGACAGCAGATAGCGCCCCACCAGATCGGTGGCGGTCAGGTCTTCATGGCAGGCCACCGTGACCAGCGGCGCGTCGAGCGCGCGCCGCGCGCCTTCCGCGCGAAACAGGCGCCAGGCCATGTGCTCGACAAAGCGCGTCTTACCGCAGCCGGTGGGCCCCTTGAGCAACACCGGCAGGCGGGCACGATAGGCGGCCTCGAACAACGCCACCTCATCGGCCAGCGGCAGATACCAGGGCGCGCGCTCTGAGCGGCCGGCGGAAGGTTTGCCGGCGGGTTTGCGATCGTCGGAAGTTTGGTTCATGAGCCAATCAGGGCGCGGGTACGATTGTCATCGAGCACGCCGCGCGCCAGGAACTCCTGGGTGATCTCGTCAGCCAGACGCACGAACTCGGGCGACTTGCGCGCGGCGAGGCCGCGCGGGCGCGGCAGGTCCACCTTGAGCACGCGGTCGATACGCCCCGGGCGCTCCGTCATCACCACCACGCGATCGGCCAGCAGTACGGCTTCGTCCACGCTGTGGGTGATGAACATGACCGACATGCGGTCGCGCAGCCACAGGGCTTCAAGATCGAGCCGCACCTGTTCGCGCGTGAGGGCGTCGAGCGCGCCGAACGGCTCGTCCATCAAAAGCACGTCCGGGCGGTGCACCAGGGCACGCGCGATCGCCGCGCGCTGCTGCATGCCGCCTGAGAGTTCATGCGGATGACGATCCATGAAGTCGCCCAGCCCGAGCGATTCAAGCAAGGCGATGGCGCGTTCGCGATAGTCGGCCACCTTCAAGCCGCGCAACTCCACCTGCAGCAGCACGTTCGCAAGTGCGTTGCGCCATTCGACCAGATTGGCCTTCTGGAACACGATGCCGGTGTCCTTGCGCGGCGCCACTACGACCTCCGCGCCGTAACGAATGCTGCCTTCGCTGACCGGCATGAGGCCGGCCACCAGGCGCAGCAGGGTACTCTTGCCGCATCCCGAAGGCCCGACCACGGCGACGAACTCTCCCGGCCCGATCGCCAGATCGATGCGCTCCAGCGCGCGCGTCTCGACCCGCGCACGGCGAAAGGTCTTGGCGACGCCTTCGAGCCGGATGGTGTGCGAACTCACGTCCCGCCCTCAACGCGCCCGCCTCGCGGGCCCGACCTATTGCGCAAAATCGTTGGTGAAGAAGGTGGTGGCGACACGATCGGTCTTGATGCCCTGGAACTCGGTCAGCAACTCTAAGGTCGACTTCCAGTCCACCAGCGACGCGACGCCGATCGGCTGCCCCTTGGTGTTGGGCGACTCGAATTTCGACAGCGACGCTTCCAGTTGCTGGCGCATGGCCGTCGGGTCGAGTTCCGGCTTGATCTTCATCGCCGCTTGTACTGCGGCCATCGGCTCGGCACGCGCGGCCTCGAAGGAGCGACGGGTGGCACGCACGAAGCGGCGCACCAGGTCCGGGTTCGACTTGATGGTGTCTTCATGCGCCACCACGGTCAGGCCGACCAAGCGCACGCCGAGGTCGTCGTAGCTGAGCATCGAAGTCTTGACTCCTTTGGCCTCGAGCTGGAACGATTGCGCGTCGATGCTGCCCAGAAGCGCGTCGGTGCGCTTTTCCAGCGTGGCGATGATCTTGCCGGCCGGGTCCACGTT
>JAYVST010000872.1:0-2627 GCA_043775255.1 Burkholderiales bacterium | reverse complement strand
CGCCGGGGTCACCGGGCGCGACGCGGCCAGGGTGGGCAATCGCGGCTTTTCGGGCAGCCCGGGCGCCTCCACCTTCCGTTGCGCCGACGGCTGGATCTCCACGGCCGCGAACACCGCGCGGCAGTTTCGCGCCCTGTGCGAAGCGATCGGCCTGCCCGGCGTGCCGGACGACCCCGCCCTGCTCGATACCGCGGCCATGGCGCGCGGCCAGGGCTTCGTCTCGCCGACCGACGCAACGCGCCTGCAGGCCGTGTTGGCTGCGGCGATCGGGCGCCAGAACGCAGCGGAACTGGAAGCGAAGCTGGCCGCGCGCGACGTGCCGTGTGCGCGCATGGTGACCCTGGCCGCATTCATCAAGCAGGCGGCCACCGGCGGCATGCTGACTCTGCCGGTGCGGCGTACGGCCTATGCGCACGGCGTGCTGACCGACTTCGGCGGCGGTTTCAAGGCCGATGGCGCGGCGCATGCGCAACAGGCGCCGGCGCCGCGGCTCGGGCAGGACACCGGGGCTATCCTCGCCGAACTGGGTTTCGCCGGCTCGGAGATCGCGGCGCTCGCGCAAGACGGCAAGGCGAAAATTTGACGCCGGTGTGGCGCGTACGCCATACATAGCCCTGGCAACCGACGCTTCCCAAGTCCGACAGGCTGCCAGCACGCTCGGGTGGACGCGCGGAGCGGTCCTGTCCATGCGCAAGCGCCCGCGCCGCAATGGCAGCTGACCGGCTTTTCGATCGCAGGCGCGGATGCGTCGCGGATCGCAGACCCCCGCACTCAGGCGTGAGATCAGCCGCTTGCGCCGCGTGCGGCGCATGGCGCCGGACCAATAAGCGAGCGCGCGGCGACGGTCCCAGGCACAAGATATGTCAGGCGCTGTCACCCGTGCGCAAGATCGCTTCAACCACTGCGCAAAGATCGTCGATCGCCACGGGTTTGAAGATAAGCTCCGTTACGCCCAGGCTTGCCGCCTGAGCGCGCAGCGTCTCGTCGATGTAGCCTGTGGCGATCGCCACGGGCAGGTCCGCGCGGATGGTGCGTACTTCACGAACCACATCCAGACCGGACATGCCCGGCATGTTGTAGTCCGCGATCACGAGGTCGAAGGCGCTTGGCGCAGCGCGCAGCACATTGAGCGCCTCGTTCGGGTCGACGTACGCGCTGACCCTGAACCCGCGTCTCTCCAACAGGCGCGGGAGCATCATCACCAGCGACGCATCGTCGTCGACGTAGAGGATGTTCCAACGCCTGGCGCTCGCCGGCGCGCTGCCAGAGGCCGGCATTTCGACGGCATCCGTGCCCTCATTGGCAACCGGCAGGTGGATCGAGAAACTGGCCCCGCGCCCAGGATCGCTTGCCACTTCCACAGCGCCTCCATGGGCCCGGACGATGCCGTGCACCACCGCCAGTCCCAGGCCGGTACCCTGGCCCGGCAATTTTGTGGTGAAGAAAGGCTCGAATACCCGTGCCAGCGTGGCCGCGTCCATGCCGCAGCCGGTATCGCTGACCGTCAAGCGCACGGTCCTGCCGTGATGTCGCTGGCGCAATTCCGCCAGCGCGGGGCGATTGCGCGCAGTCTCCTCGTCGAGAACGATCTGGTCCAGCCTGACTTCGATGCGCCCGGCCACGCCGTTCATCGCTTGGGTGGCATTGTTGACCAGGTTGATCAGGACCTGCTGTATCTGCGTGGCATCGGCCATCACGGGCGGGACGCCGGCCGCGCAATAGGCTTGCAGGGTCACCCGCGCAGGCAGGGTGGCGCGCAGCAGTCGCACGCTGTCCTCCAGCACGGGATCAAGGACCATGCGCCTGCGTCGGGTCGGCTCGCGGCGGCTGAAGGCGAGGATCTGATTGACCACGTCGCGCGCGCGCCTGGCGGCCTTACGGATTTCGTCGAGGAATTCGCGCGCGTTTGAACCAGATTCGATCTCGTACGCCGCCAGCTCGGCGTTGCCGAGAATGGCGGTGATGATGTTGTTGAAGTCATGCGCGACGCCACCGGCAAGCGTTCCCAGCGCCTCCATCTTCTGCGACTCGCGCAACTGCGCCTCGAGCCGACTCCTTTCCTCGTCGGCCCTCTTGCGCGCCGTGACGTCCTGCATCGCGATGATCATGCGTTCGGCGCGGCCGGCGTTGTTGCCCAACACGGTCTGCACGACGTTCAACCACACCAGGCGGCCGTCGGTTCGAATGATGCGGTACTCGAACAACTGCGGTTGCAGGGTGCGGATGCCCTCCGCGCGGATTGCAAGGAAGTGTTCGCGGTCGTCGGGATGGACCTGGTCAACCCACTTCGGATACCTGCGTGCGGCCGGCAAGGGGCCGCGGAAAAGTTCCGGCGAATCGCTCCAGCGCAGTTCATCGGCCTCGATGTCCCAGTCGAGGATGACCATGCCGGCCGAGCGCTGCCCCAGGAGGAGACGCTGGGTCTGCGCCAGCAATTCGCTTTCCAGTCGCAATCGCTCGGCGGCGCCGGCGTGCGCGCAATCCTTGGTCAGACCGATGCTCATGAGTCGGAAAGTGTAGTCAGGCGGGGCAAGGCGACGGCGCAGTTACTGCCGGCGCGGCGCGGTCGCAAGCAGGTCTTCGAGCCGCGCCTTCCAGAATCGCGCATTGCCGGTGGTACCGTGTCC
>JAYVST010000871.1:0-1657 GCA_043775255.1 Burkholderiales bacterium | reverse complement strand
TCCTGAAGCGCTACCCCGGCTCGCCGCAGATCGCCATCCAGATGATGCGTTCACAAGACCGCCTGCGCCTGTTCGAACTGCACCCGAGCGAGGGACCGGTCCTTGCGGACTACTTCCACGCCGACGTCAAACGGGTATCGGTACACTTGGCCGACGGTTTCGACGGCCTGAAATCGGTATTGCCGCCGCCGTCGCGGCGCGCCCTGGTGCTGATCGACCCTTCCTACGAGGACAAGACGGACTACGACCGCGTCGTGCGGATGATGCAGGATGCCGTGCGACGCTTTGCCACCGGTGTCTACGCGGTCTGGTATCCCCAGGTGCGGCGGCGCGATTCGGCGCGCCTGCCCGCGCAACTGCAGCGCCTGGCGGGAGGAAACTGGCTGCATGCGTCACTGACGGTGTCGACCCCGCCGGCCGATGGCTTCGGCCTGTATGGGTCAGGCCTGTTTGTATTCAATCCGCCGTGGCAGCTCAAGACCTGCCTGCGCGAAGCGATGCCGGTATTGAAGACCCTGCTCGCAGGCGACCAGCATGCAACCTTCAGGCTCGAAGGCGAAGCACCGTGAAAGACCACGCCCTTACGCGCCCGCGTGATACGCGCGGGCCATGAGTCGCCCCGCCGCGCGCAAGAACGAGATCCGCTTTCGTCGCTGCCGGAAAATTGTGGATCGGCCGACGCCATCGCCTGGCAGCCTGTCGGACTTGGGGCGTCGAAAGCGAAAGTCGGCCCCAGCTACGACATTTTTCACCGACGCTCCCGAAGTCCGACAGGCTGCTAGCGATGCAATCGGAAAATCCCGAAAAAACCCTCTCAGGAAGGACTGCCGTGCCTCAAAAACCCGACTTTGCGCACCGCCTCTGGCGACTGGTCAAGCCCTATTTCGCAAGTGACCAGCGGGCCCGCGCACTCGGGTTTTTCGTGGCGGTCGTGGCGCTGAACCTGATCGCCGTTTACGTCGATGTCCTGTTGAACGAGTTCAACCGCGATTTCTACAATGCGCTGGAACAGAAGGACTACGCCGAATTCAAGAAGCAGTTGCTGCGCTTCGCGTACCTGGCGTTCTTTTTCATCATCGTCGCGGTCTACAAGTTCTACCTGACGCAGTTGTTCGAATTGCGCTGGCGCGAATGGCTGACGCGGCGCTATCTGGACCGCTGGCTGGCGCGGCGCGCCTACTACAAGGTCGAGTTGTTCCACCGCGCCACCGACAATCCCGACCAGCGCATCGCCGAGGACGTACGTGCAGTCACCGAGAAAACCGTCGAACTCAGCATGGGCCTGCTGGGGTCGGTGGTTACGCTGGGCGCGTTTCTATCGATTCTCTGGACCGTATCCGGGCCCCTGGCGCTCTCCTTGGGTGCAATGCAAGTCTCGATTCCCGGCTACATGGTCTGGGTGGCCGTCTTGTACGCCCTGGGCGGTTCATTGCTGATCCACTGGATCGGCCGGCCGCTGATCGGCATCAACAACCGGGTGCAGAAGGTCGAGGCCGATTTCCGCTACGGCTTGATCCGGGTCCGCGAAAACGCCGAAAGCATCGCGCTCTACGCCGGCGAACGCGGCGAACGCGCGATCCTGGGAACGCGCTTCGCCGCCGTTCTCGCCACGACGCTGGAACTGATAAAGCGGCAGAAGACGGTCATCACCGCGCGC
>JAYVST010000870.1:0-3922 GCA_043775255.1 Burkholderiales bacterium | reverse complement strand
CCCCATAGCCGGGCTATGGGGCGGCGAATGCGGCAAAAACTGTCCTCGCTGGGGCCGATTTTCGCTTTCGACGCCCCAAGTCCGACAGGCTGCTAGCGCCGTAGACTAAACCAAATGGGCAAAAACGCCATGCGCATGATCATGTCCCCCCTGATTTTTTCGGCCCTCGCCCTGCTCGGGACAGGCCAGCAGGTCCAGGCACAGGCATGGCCCGGCAAACCCATCCGCCTGGTGGTGCCGTTTCCGCCCGGCGGCGCAGTCGACGCCTTTGCGCGCATCATGCAGACCCGACTGGGAGAGCAGTTGGGCCAACCCATCGTGATCGAGAATCGAGGCGGCGCCGGCGGCATGATCGGCGCCGAAATGGTGGCCAAGGCGGCGCCCGACGGCTACACCTTCATGGTCGGCAATATAGCGGCCCTGGCGATGAACGTGGGCGTGTACTCAAGCATGCCGTACGACCCGGCACGCGATTTCACGCCCGTCATGTACACCGTCGATGTCAACTACGCGTTGGTGGTGAACCCGACGGTGCCGGCCAAGACCGTGGCGGAACTGGTCGCGCATGCCAAGGCAAATCCGGGCAAGCTCTCGTACGGCTCGGCCGGCGCGGGCAGCGCCCCGCATCTGGCGACCGAACTGCTCAAGCAGCGTGCCGGCATCGATATCGTGCATGTGCCCTACAAGGGCGGCGGACCGATGGTGGCCGACATTATCGGTGGGCAGATCCAGCTCGGCATCGGGGATCAGGCCAACCTGATGCCGCAGGTCAGGGCCGGCAAGCTGCGCGTGCTGGCTGTCGGCAGCGCGAAGCGCTCGGTCACCTATCCCGACGTTCCGACCATCGCGGAGTCCGGTTACCCGGGATTCGAAGCCGGTGCCTGGCAAGCCATCGCCGGACCCGCCGGTGTGGCGCCGGCAGTGGTAGTGCGGTTGAACGAAAGCCTGGCGCGCGTGATGGCCATGCCGGATATTCGCGAACGCCTGATCGGCGCTGGCTTGGACCCGGTCGGCGGCAGCCCGGAGGCGCTTGGTCGGCATATCCGGGCGGAAATCGCGAAATGGACTAAAGTGGCGAAAGAAGTCGGTGCACGGGCAGATTGAACTTCTCGCACAGAACCTTTTTGCTATAGTATGGTCAAATACCATACAGATTTTCAGGCAGTCAGCGTTTCAAGCACAGTTGTATTGGCCACCACCTTTCGGAGACATGCCATGACCCGTTTTCTTTCCACCCGCTTGTTGGCAGTTGCCATGATGGCCGGTATTGGCCTTGCAACTATCGCCCCGGTCGCTGATGCGACGAACCGTTTGGGAGGTGGCAAATCCGTCGGCAAACAATCGAATAATGTCAGCAAGCAGGCGCCCGCAGCCACGCCTGCGGCACCCGCACAGGCAGCGCCGGGCGCTGCGGCAGGTGCTGCGGCAGGCGCCGCCGCCCCGGCGCGCAATCGCTGGCTCGGTCCTTTGGCCGGGATTGCCGCCGGTTTGGGCATCGCCGCCTTGCTGTCGCATTTGGGTATGGCCGGCGCCTTTGCCGAAGCCATGATGAGCGCACTGATGATCGGCCTCCTGGTGATGGCAGCGTTCTTCATCTACCGCATGATCAAGAACCGCAACAATCCCGCCGCAGCCACCGCCGGTGGCGCACCCGGTGGCGCACCTTTTGCGGGCCGCGTCGAGCCTACAGGGATGGCGCGGGCGGCGGCAGAACCGACCGCTAGTCCATTCGCAAGCGGCGTACCCGCGATTGGTAGCGGCTTGGCCCCCGCGATTGGTAGCGGCTTGGCGCCTGCGATTGGTAGCGGGCTGGCCCCTGCAGTCGGTGGCGCTGTGGCGCCGGCAGACTCGGGCGGTGGCACCTGGACTGTTCCCGCAGGCTTTGAAGTGGATGATTTCCTGCATATCGCCAAGATGTATTTCACGCGCCTGCAGGCCGCCTGGGATGCGGGTGACGAAAAAGACATCCGCACCTTCACCACGCCTGAAATGTTTGCCGAGGTCAAGCTCGACCTGCTCGCGCGCACCGAACGTACCCATACCGACATTCTGGAACTCGATGCCAAGTTCCTGGGTGTTGAAGAACAGGGCGAAACCACGTTGGCCAGCGTGCGCCTGTCCGGCCTGATCCGCGAAAAGGCTGACGGCCCGGCGGAATCGTTCCGTGAAGTCTGGAATCTTGAAAAGCCCGCGACCGCCAAGGCCTCCTGGGTTCTGGCGGGGATTCAGCAGGAAAACAACTAGCCGATCCGCGCGCCTTCTGCGCGCAGAACAAGAAAAGCCACTGCGGAAGTTCGCGGTGGCTTTTTCATTGCGCACGCAGGTTCGAAGGGTTGCACCGCGTGGAACTTCAAACTTCAGGACAATCGCGCGGTAGTGCTGCGCCGCGCGCCGACCGGCGCGACTTACCGCACCTCTGCGCGCAACTGCGCAATGCGAGCGCGAACGGCCGGCCGCTCGCGCTCGAAGATTGCGAGATAGGCCGGGTTGAACCAGGCGGCGACGCCGGTGGCGAAGGCCGGCCGCAATTGCAGTCGCTCTGCCCAATCGGCCACCCGCGGCCGCTCAGCAAACATGCCGTCAAAGCCCAGATGTTTCAGGCGCGCAACATAGGGCGCATAGGCGATGTCGGCCAGCGAGTACGCGGCCCCGGCCAGCCAATCACCCGCAGCGAGCGCGGTTTCCATGTCGGCCAGCAACTTGTCAAAGCGCACTACCGCAGGCGCGAAGCCTGCGGCGTCCAACCCTTTTTCGATAGCCTGGCGCGACCGCTCGCGACGCGCCGGATCGGCCATACCGTTCAACCATGCCTGCAGCTCCGCCGGATCGCGCTTCAGATGCTGGTGGCGAAAGGCGATGCATGAACTCACCGTTCCGGTGGCGGCATGCACGCCTTCGTCGAGCTGCTTCATCCACAGGCGCATGCGCGAGCAAGCCACCGGGGCCGCCGGCCGCAAGGGGGCGCCGTCCCAGCTGTCCTCGACGTATTCCAGAATAACGTTGGACTCGATGACAACGTCGGCGCCGTTGACCAGCGTAGGCACCACCTGGTTCGGGTTGAGCCTGACATAGCCGGGTTTCTGCGCGTCGCCGGCACGCAGGTCGAGGTGAACGCCTTCGAATTCGACGCCCTTTTCGGCCAGCGCCATGCGTACCTTCGCAGCGCACACCGACATGTCGTTGTGGTACAGGACAGGCTTTGAGTCGCTCATGTCGGCGACGCCGCCGAGTGTCCGCCGCCGCGCCGCCAGGCCACTGGGAACACGTCGTCGTGCGCCGGATATGCGCCCACGGCGATCTGCGGATCGCCGGTAATGGCGAAGGTCGCCGGACGCGGATCCCAGCGCACGTCCGCCCCCATGTAGCGCGTGGAAATGGCCACGCGCCGCCTGGCAGGCGAAAAGTTGCCATCGGAGCCATGCACCGCGAGCGGGTGATGCACCAGGCAGTCGCCCGCCTGCATCTGCCACCGCAGGAAACGCAAGGCGGGATCATCCCGGCGCAGCGAGAAATCCGGGCACGGTTCGAGGCCGGACCTGAAGTGCGCGTCCTTGTCGGGCGCCGCCGCAGCGTAGAACTTGCCCCATTTGTGCGAACCGGCGATGTACTCGAGTTGACTGTTCTCGGGGCCCACGTCGGTCAGTGCCACCCACACCGAGGCAATGTCGTTGCCGCGCATGGGCCAGAACGGCAAGTCATGGTGCCAGTCGGTACGTTCGGCCGTATCCGGCTCCTTCACAAACACCTGGTCGTAGAACAGCCGCACCTCGTCCGCACCCATCACTTGCGCGGCGATCTCGGCGCAGGGCGAATGCATCGCCCAGTCGCGAAAGTCCGGGTGCCACGGCCATACGAAGGTGTTGATGTGGTATCGGCCGCTCTTGCCGCCCAGGGTCCGCGTGACCTCGCGCGTACGCGCCAG
>JAYVST010000869.1:0-3463 GCA_043775255.1 Burkholderiales bacterium | reverse complement strand
GTCGCGGGGTGGGAGCGCTTCGTGCGACGCGTGCTCGACAGCGAAAACGTGCAGGTGGTCGTTTCAGGTTCCTCGGCGCGCATGTTGTCGCGCGAAGTCCACACATCGCTGCGCGGACGCGGCATCGAAACAACGATCCGCCCCTTCAGCTTTCGCGAGTTCCTGCGCCACCGCGGGGAAGAGCCCCGTGCCGAAGCACGCCGTTGGACCGCGGATCAACGCTCGCTGGTGGAAAAGCGCTTTGGCGAGTATCTGGTCGCGGGTGGATTTCCCGAGGCTCAGGGGCTCACGCGGACCCTGCGCGTCGAGCTGTTGCAGGGTTATGTCGACACGGTGCTGTTTCGCGACGTGCTGGAACGGCATGGCGTTTCGCAGGTGAGCGCACTGCGTTGGGTGGTACGGCACTGCCTGCGCAACCCGGCAGGCAGCATGAGCGTGCATCGGCTGTTTCTGGACCTGAAGGCGCAGGGCCATGCCGTGAGCAAGGACTCCGTGCATGCACTGCTCGGACATCTTGTCGATACCTACCTGCTGCAGGCGATACCGATCCACACCGCATCCGAGCGCCAGCGCAATTCAAATCCGCGCAAGATGTATCCGGCCGACCCCGGGCTGATCCACGCGTTCGACGTCAGTGGCCGTTCCAACACCGGCCACGCATTGGAAACGGCGGTCTTCAATGAACTGCAGCGCCGGGGAGCCGACGCGGCCTATGTCAAGACGGGGGACGGCTTCGAAGTGGATTTCTTCGCCGCCTATCGCGACGGCCGGCGCGAGCTGTTGCAAGTCTGCGCCGACCCCTCGACTGCGGTCGCGCGTGAGCGCGAATTGCGGGCGCTTGCCGATGCCGCGAAGGCGGATTCGAAGCTGCCGGCGGCTCTACTGGTCCTGACGCAAGAGCAGTCGCTGGCGTTCGTAGGCAGCGGCCTTACGGTGAAACCCGCCTATGAGTGGATGCTGGCCGAACAATGACAGCGATCCCGAACAAGGAATCGCTTCATACGCCGATCAAGAGGCTGCGCGCAGCGCCCGGCTACGGCACCGAACATCACCCCTTGTTGCGCTCGTACTCGATCGATTCCAGCAGGAACGGCGCCACCACCGAAGCCGTGATCTTGCAGTCAAGCAGGATCGGCCCATCCGGCTTGGCCAGCATCGGTGCCAGCTTTTTCAGGTCGTCGAGCGTGCGCACGGTCGCCGCCTGGAAACCGAACGCTTCCGCCACCGGTGCGTAGTCGATATCCGGAAATACGGACATCGCCACCGGCATGTCGCGCAGCTTCAGGTAGTGCAGTTCCGCCCCGTAGGCGCAGTCGTTCATCACCACGATGATCAGCGGAATGTCCTCGCGCACCGTGGTTTCGAGTTCGCCCAGGTTCATGAGGAAGCTGCCGTCGCCGACGAAGAACACCGTCGGGCGGTCCGGCGTGCCGCGCGCGTACCCCAGCGCGCAGCCGAAGCCCATGCCGATGGATGAAAAATCGCTGGCGCACTTGATGTGCGCGGGGCCTGGCACCGGGAAGTAGGGCAGCACCTGCAGGAAGTTGCCGGAGTCGTACACGGCGTTGCGCTCTGCCGGCAAGAGCTTGCCCAGTTCCAGCGCCAGGGTGCGCGGGTCCACGGTGCGCGGCGTATGGGAGGGCTGAAATTCACTCGCCAGGTCGAAGTCGGCCAGGAACTTGCGCATCGCCTCGGAATGCAGGGGTTTGTCCGCGGCGGGGCGTTCGGGCAGGGCCTCGTAGAGCTGCTCGGCGGCCAGACGCGCGTCGGTCACCAGCGCCACATCGGCGGGGAACCAGCGGCCGATGTTGGCGCGCATGCTGTCTACATGGATCACCGGTATGTCCGGCGGCAGCGACAGGCCGTAGCTGGTGGTACGCTGATTCAGGCCCGCGCCGAACACCACCACGCAATCGGCCTGCTCGATCATGCGGCGTCCGGCGGCATGCGAGAACGAGCCCAGGATGCCGGCGTCGAAAGGGTGGCCGCGGAACATGTCCTTGCCCTTGAGGGTGGTGGCGAGCCCGGCGCCCACTTTCTCGGCCAGGCGCACGATGCTGTCCTTCGCGCCGGCGCGGTGTGCGCCCAGGCCGGCCACGAACAAGGGGCGGCGGCTGGCGCCGAGCAGGGCGGCGGCGGCCTTGATCGCCGAGGCGCGCGCCGGCTTCAGCACGGATTTCGCCGCCGGCGCCGGCGCGGGCGCGGTGGCGTCGAAGTCGATGCTCGCGAACTGCACGTTCATCGGCAGCAGCAGCGCGGTGGCGCCGGCCTGGGTGGCCGCGACCGCGGTGGCGAGCGTCTGGCGTGCCGACTTGGCGTCGGTGGCCACGAAGCTGCGGATGCCGGCGGCGCCGAGCACGGCCGCGGTGGCGAAGGCCTTGGTGTCCGGGCCCAGGCCGTTGCCTGGCGCGGCCACGTTGATCGGGTTGTCGCCGTAGATCAGCAGCACGCGCGAGCCTGAGCGCAGCGCATAGGTGGCGCCGTGGATACTGTTGGCGGCGGCCGGGCCGCGGCCGAGAATCGCAATCCCCAGGCGCCCGGTGGCGGCGGCATAGCCCTCGGCCGCCGAAATCGCGTTGTTCTCGTGGCGGGTGCCGTGGAACTTGACGCCCTTGGAATCCAACGCCGTCACCAGGAGCGCGGTGTCGTCGCTCATCAGGCCGAATGTCGCTTCCGTACCGAGAGCCTTGATGTCTGCGGCCAGTGCGTCATATACCGCGACCATGTTTGCGCTTTGCATGAGAGGGAATCTCCTCGGGAATCGTATTGCGTGTGAGAGTAGCGGCAAATGCGCTTTTGCAAACGCGGGGGCGGGGGCGGGGCTTCACAATGTGAACCGTGGCGCCCCGCAAGGGATGTCGCCGCGCCCGCTCAGGGCTCACCATCCGGCATCGTGTTCGAGTCAATCGCCAGCATGCATCTGCCAACCCTGAATATTGCGCCAAGCGGCCGGAAACCGCTGCGATGAAGACCCTGGCGCTTGCGGGGCTGCGCGTCCTCGATTTCACCGCCTTCATGTCCGGGCCGTTGTGCACGCGTATGCTGGCCGATTGCGGCGCCGAGGTGGTCAAGGTGGAACCGCCGGACGGCGACGCGATGCGCGGCAACCCGCCGCTGCGCGACGGCTTTTCCGCCCTGTTCGCGCAGCTCAATTGCGGCAAATCGAGCCTCGTGCTGGATCTGACGCAGCCGCAGGATCGCGCTGCCGCCGTGGCGCTGTGTGCCGAGGCCGACATCGTGGTGGAGAATTTCCGCCCCGGTGTGATGGCCCGGCATGGGCTGGACGATGCGCGCCTGCGACCGTTCAACCCGCGCCTGATTTATTGCTCGATATCCGGCTTCGGCCAGGGCGGGCCGCTGGCCTTGTTCCCTGCGTACGCGCCTACCGTGCATGCGGCCTGCGGCTACGACGCGACCCAGGCGGCCTACCAGGACGGCGGCGCGCGGCCTGCCAACAGCGGCA
>JAYVST010000868.1:0-3182 GCA_043775255.1 Burkholderiales bacterium | reverse complement strand
CGCGCGAGCGTTGACGTTTCAGGCCGCGCAGGCGGCGGCACCGTGCTGGTCGGCGGCGACACCCAGGGCGCCAATCCTGCCATACAAAACGCGCAGGTGCTCTGGGTGGGCCCGCAAACCTCGATCCGTGCCGATGCGACCGAAAGAGGTGATGGCGGTCAGGTCGTTGTTTGGTCCGACCACACCACACGCGCCTATGGCAGCATTTCCGCCCAGGGCGGTGCGATTGCCGGCGACGGCGGCCGGATAGAAACTTCCGGGCGTCGCAATCTTGATGTCGAAGGCATCCGCGTGAACGCTGCGGCGGCAAACGGCCGGGCCGGCAACTGGCTGCTCGATCCCGAGGAGATCAGGATAGTCAACGGGGCCCCCGTCGTCGACAGCAACCTGACCCCCGGGCCCGTCAATTTCACCCCGGCGCTGAGCAGTGCGCTGGCGGTCATATCCGACGCCACGATCAACGCGGCGATCAACACCAATTCCACGGTTACGCTGGCCACCGGCTCCGCAGGATCGGGTACCGGCGACATTACCTTCGATGCCAATGGTGGGCCGATCCTGATCGGCAAGACCGGCAATACCTTCAATTCCGCCCTCAACATCAACGCCTATCGCAACGTCATTTTCACCGGCGGCTCCACCACGTTCAGGACCACCGCCGGCGCCGGTAGCGCAACGCTGGGCGTCAATCTCAACGCGGGTACCTTGAACTCGGTCGGTGCCGCCAATGTATTTACCGATGCCGGCGCTACTGTCAATTTCGATGCAACTTCGTCAGCGGCGATCACGGTGGCGGTGGGCAACGGCAAGACATGGAACAACAACGGCACGGTCAACCTGATCGGCAAATCGACGCTCAGCTTGCCGACCCAGCTCAACCGCTTTCCCGCGCCGGTCAGCATGCCGGCAACGTTTTTGAACAACGGCACCTTCAATAACGCGAGCAGCGCGCCGTGGTTCATCTTGAGCAATCCGGCCAATCAGGACGGCAAGTTCGACAATTTCGGCACGGTCAACACCGTCGGCGGTTCGGTCGAGGGTATCTTCAACAACCATCCCGGCGCAACGCTCAACCTGCTCGGAACAAACCTGCTGTCCCTGCAGAACGCGCAACTCATGCGCGGCAACATCAATATCCCGAATGCGAGCGCGCGTCTGCGCCTATCCGAGTACCACGGCGTAGTCGCGCGCTTCCACGATACCGTGATGTCCGGCCAGGGTCGGGTCCAGGTGGCAGGCGGCGAAGCCGACTTCCAGCGCGTGTCCGGCGGTAATGTGGTCCTGGAAGCGGGCGCCGGCGGCATCGTGACGGTGACCAATGGACTGAGCACTTTCGGTGACGTGCTGCCGATCGCGGGCTCCCTGAGCATCACCGGCGGCACGCTTGGCGTGGCGGGCAATTTCAACGCGCCCACCGGCATTTCCGCGTCGGGCAGCGTCGGGCTGGCGGCGGGCGGCGACCTGGTGTTGCCCGCCGGGTTCAGCGTCGCCGGTGCGACCTCGCTCAAGCTGGGTGCGGGTGGCAACATCGAGGCGCAGAGCCCCAATCTCACCAGCGCCGGGCCCGTCGACATCCTCGCGGGCGGCAGTCTCAAAATGATCGGCGGCACCATTGCGTCCACCAATGACGCGCTCAATGCCGTCATCAAGGGCGACGTGGTTCTCGATGGCTTCGCCGGGCCTGCCGTGCTCGCGGCCAAAGGGCCGGTCAATCTGGCGCTGCTCTCGCCTGGGTCGCAGATCCAGCTAGTCGGCGCGCCGGCAGGGGCGGCACGGATATCGACTTCATCCACCGGCGCCATCAACCTCGATTTCCGTGCGCGGTCATCAGGCGGCATTCTTGTCGACGGCGCCCGGGCACTGGGTCCGGGCCCCTTCGGCAGCGGATTCAAGGTCGGCGGTCTGAACGCGCAACTCGGCAGCAACTTTTTCATCAAGTACGGCGTGTTCAATTCCGATGTCTGCAAGGTCCTGCCGGGCCTGTGCGCGATTCGGCCATCGATACCGTTACCCGGTGCGTTGCAGAACCGACCGCCGCCGCCAAAGGACGACGGCGAGGGCCTCGGGTCGTTCGGCGAAACGGCGCCCGGCGGCGCGCCGGGTACGGTCAATCCAAGGCGGCGCCCGGGCGTCTGCAAGGCGGCATGATGATGAAAATACTCATGGATTTTCGCGTGCGCATCTTCGCCATGTGCCTCACCATTGTCGTTGGCATTTCGCTGATGTTCGGCTCCACGCAGGCCAGCGCGCAAACGGCCGGCAGCGTCACCCATTTGTCGGGCACGCTGTCGGTGGCGCGCGCCGACGGCCAGCGGCTCCTGGCTGTCAACTCACCGGTGCGCGAAGGCGACATGCTCACCACCGAGCGCGAAACCTATGCCCGCATCAAGTTCAGCGACGGCGCCGAAGTCGTGCTGCGGCCCAACTCGCAGTTGCAACTCGCGCGTTATCAGTTCGACAGCAACCAGCCCGAACGCGACAACATGCTGTTCTCGATGATCAAAGGCGGCATGCGTACCGTCACCGGATTGATCGGCCGGCGCAACCGAGATCGGGTCGGCGTGACCACGCCGACGGCCACCGTGGGCATTCGCGGCACCCACTTCGGCTTGCTGCTGTGCCAGGGCGGGTCCTGCGCGGGCATCCAGAACGCCAGCGGCCGCGCATTGGAGAACGGCCTGCACGCGGACATCGCCAACGGTTCCATCATCGTCTCCAACAACGCGGGGTCGCTGGTGATCAACGCAGGCCAGTTCGGCTTCGTCGCCGATCAGGCGACGCTGCCGCGCGTGGTGCTGCCGGAGGCCGGCTTGCGCGTGACCATGCCCAATGCCATCAGCACTTCGATCGCCTCGCGCGGCGTCGGCATCGGCGTGAACCGGGATGATTCCTGCGTGATGCAGTAGCGCGCCATAGGCGCGGGTGCGGCTGGCCTCGCGTTACGCTTATCCCACCCAATTCTGCAGCTTGAGCTTGGGAACGCGCTCGAACTCGCGCGGTTGCGGCAGGGTGTCGTTGCGTCCATCGGCCATGAAATCATCCGGCAGTCCCGCAAGCAGATCGAAGGCGGCGGCGAGACTGCAGGGCACGCGACGCAAGACCAATTCGTCGCCGCGCCGGAAAATCTCCACCACGCGTGCGTCGAATTGCAGGTCTTTGGGCAATCGGACCGCCTGCGAATT
>JAYVST010000867.1:0-1680 GCA_043775255.1 Burkholderiales bacterium | reverse complement strand
GAGCCGTCGGCGCAGCGGACGCTGTCGGTGCAGCGGGCGCTGTCCGCTTTTCATCGGGCCACTTCGACGATGTTGCGCTCGGCCAGAGCCGCCACTTCGCCTGCGCCCATGCCGAGCAGTTCCTGCAGCACGGCGGCAGTGTCGCGGCCCAGGCCGGGCGCGGCTGCTGCGGCAGGCTCGCCCCAGGCGGCGACATTGATCGGGCAAGCGGCCACGTGCACCGGGTGCCCGTCATGGTCGATGGCGCGGATCGAGGCGTTGTGCCGCACCTGTTCGGTACGCACCGCGTCATGCAATTCCAGAACCGGGCTGTTGGGCACATCCGCGGCTTCCAGCACTTCGAGCCATTCGGCGCGGCTGCGCGTTGCGAAAATCTTCTCCAGTTCACCCACCAGCAGTGCGCGATTGGCCAGACGCGCCGGGTTGGAGGCGAAGCGCGCATCGGTGATCCATTCCGCGTGGCCAAGCGCGCGACACAGGTTGTGCCAGAAGCCGCGCGTGAAAGCGCCGACCATCACGTATTCGCCGTCGGAACAGGCGAAGGCCTGGTAAGGCACGATCTGCGCGTGGCCGCGGCCGAGGCGTTCGATCTTGTGGCCCAGGCCGGCCACCGACGGAATGTAGTTGCACATCATGTTGAGCGAGGCGTCGAGCATCGCCACCTTCACGTGCTGCCCCTGCGGAAAACGTTCGCGCGCGAACAGCGCGGCCAGGATGCCCGAGAGACCGAAGAGGCCGCTGGAAAAATCGGCAATCGGCGCGCCGATGCGCACCGGCGCGCCGCCGACTTCGCCGGTGACTCCCATCAGGCCGGTCACGCTTTGCATGATGATGTCGTTGGCCGGGCGTTCGCACCATGGGCCGCTGTCGCCGAAGGCGGAGATCGAGCAGTACACCAGCGCGCGGCGCAGTTCGCGCAGGTCTTCGAAGGCCAAGCCCAGGCGCGCCATCACCTGCGGGCGGAAGTTCTCCATCACCACGTCGCATTGCGCGGCTAAGCGGCGTGCGAGCGCCGTGCCCTCGGGTTGTGCCAGATCGAGCACGATGCCCTTCTTGTTGCGGTTCAGGCTGACGAAGTAGTCGGAGTCCTTCGCGCCCAGAGCGGGCATCGGCACCCCCATCGAGCGGCTGCCGTCGCCGTACTTCGGCTTTTCGATCTTGATCACCTCGGCGCCGAGGTCGCCTAAGAACATGCTGGCGAAGGGCGCCGCCGCCGCGTGGCTGAAGTCGAGCACACGGATGCCGTCCAGCGGCCGCGCCGGGTTTGCATCTGCACGCATGTCAGGCCGCCCGGCCGTCGGCCTCATGGTCGATCGGCCCGGCCGGCAGCGGCACGCCTTTCGACGGCAGGGCCACGACGGCGGTGCCGGGCATGATGTTCTCGCCGCGCTGGTTGACGCCTTCGAGCTCGCAGCCGACATAGCCGATCCCGCTGAGCGCGCCGCGCCAGCGATCGACCACGCGGCCGCGGATCCATACCGTGTCGCCCAGAAAATTCATGCCGCGGAACTTGGCGAACACCTCGGCCACCCAGCCGTCGTCGCCGGCCCAGTTGGTCATCAGATGGGTGGCCCAGGCGCCGCGCTGTGAGCCGTAGTCGTAGGGCGCGGGCATGCCGATTTCAGCGGCCATGAACGAATCCCAATGCACCCGCTCGACGGCCTGCGGAATGCCGGTCTC
>JAYVST010000866.1:0-3100 GCA_043775255.1 Burkholderiales bacterium | reverse complement strand
AAACCCAACCGGAGCCTCCAATGAAAGAGTCAATTTCCGTCAAGCGCCGTGCCGTCGCGGCAATGCTTGCCAGTCTTCCCGCGTGGAGCGCCCCGGTACGCGCCCAAGGGTTGACCCCGATCAAGTTCACCATGGACTGGCGCATCGAAGGCCCATCGGTGTTTTTTCTGTTGCCGCTCGCCAAGGGCTATTTCAAGGCGGAAGGCCTGGACGTCACCATGGACATTGGCACCGGGTCGGCCGCTGCGGTGCAGCGCATCGCCACGGGCGCCTATGACATGGGCGCGGGCGACATGAGTGCGCTGATCGAATACACAGGCAACAATCCGGCGCAGCGCGCAATGCAGGCGGTGTATCAGATTTACGAAACCGCGCCGGGGGCGATTTTTTACTGGAAGAAAAGCGGCATCAAAACGCCGCGCGACCTGATCGGCAAACGCCTTGCTGCATCGGTATTCGATGCGGTTTACCGCGCCTTTCCCCTGATCGAGGCGGCGAATAAACTGCCGCCTGGTTCGGTTAACTGGGCGATTGGCGATCCGCAGTTGAAGGAGCAGTTGATGGCACGCGGCGAAGCCGATGGCCTGACCGCGTTCTTCGCCACCGGGCTACTCAATTTGAACGCGCGTGGCGTCAAGACCGAAGACATCGGCTGGTTCAAGTTCGAGGATCTAGGCATTCGCAATCTTTACGGCAATTGCGTCATGGCCAGCACGCGCCTGATCGGCGAGAAGCCGCAAGCGGTCGCTGCATTCGTCCGTGCTTTCAATCGCGGCTTCAAAGAGGTGGTGGCGAAGCCGGAAGAGGCGATGCAGTACGCCAAGGCGCGCGACCCGTTGATCAACGAAAAGACCGAAGTCGAGCGCCTCAAACTCGCGTTGCAGGACATTGCCACACCGGCTGCACGCGCCGATGGTTTCGGTTCGATCAGCAAGACAAAGCTGGAGAGCCAGGTCGACGCGGTGAGCGCTGCCTACAAGCTCAAGACCAAACCCAGCCCCGACCTGTTCTTCAATTCGAGTTTCCTGCCTTCTGCGCGTGACCGGCGGGTTTAAGTGCCGGTTCCCGCGCGATGAGCGCGTTCATTCGTAACGAGTGGTATGCCATTGCGCGCTCGGACGAGGTGTCGCGCGCACTGTGCCAGCGCACCATCATGGGCGATGATATCGTCCTGTTCCGCATGTTGGCCGGCGACGCGGTGGCATTGCGGGATCGCTGCCCGCACCGTTTCGCGCCGCTGTCGATGGGCACGCTCAAGGGCGACACACTCGAATGCGGCTACCACGGCCTGACTTTCGATTGCGCGGGAAAATGTTTGCGCGTGCCGGGGCAGGAGCGCATTCCAGATGGTGCTGCGGTTCGGAGCTATCCGGTCGTCGAGCGCTACGGCCTGGTATTCGTCTGGATGGGCGATGCCGCCCTGGCGGACCGTTCTGCGTTGACCGACATCGCGCAATACGGCACACCGGGCTGGGGCCTGTCGCGCGGCTACCACTACTTCAGCGCGAACTATCTCAACATCCTGGACAACCTGGTCGATCCGGCCCACACCAGCTTCGTTCATCGTCGCACCATCGGCAATGCTGCGGCCGAAGACGTGGCGATCGAGGCGCGCGAGGACGGCGATACTGTCTGCGCCGGGCGCTGGGTCGACAACGCGCCGCCAGTGCCGGTGGTACAGCGCTTCGCCGCACCCGCCGGTCTGGTGGATCGCTGGCAGCTCTACTACCTCAAAGTACCTTCGGTGTCGTGGGTCGATTTCGGCTCGCTCGATGCCGGCTTGCCGCACACGCCCGAGGCGCAGGCGCGTGCGCCTTACCGCGTGCTGTCCTATGTGTTTCTTACCCCCGAGACCGCCAACTCCACCCACTACTTCTGGTTCCAGCTACGCAACGTCGCCGTCAATGACGCGGAGGTGACGGCCGAGTTCGAGGCGTTGTACGGCGCCACCTTCGACGAGGACAAGGCGCTGCTCGAGGCGATCCAGCGCACGGAGCAGCGCGAACCCGGGGTGGCGCCGGTGCGCATTGCCAGCGACGGCGGCGTGGCGCGGCTGCGGCGTATCGTCGGTCGCCTGCTGGCTGCCGAGGCGCCGCCGCCTGGTTGATGCGGGCTAATCCTCTTTCATGACGTTACGGCGCAATGCGAGGTGATGTAGTTGAGCCACTACTGACATCGGCCTGAACCGCAATCGCGCTCCCGCCTTTTTGAACCGCCGGTCTCGGATCGCGATGGGTTGGATCGTCTGCAGCGCTACTGCGCCCGTTCGGCGTTTGCGCTGGAACGCCTGCGTGAAATCGATCCCGAGCATCTGGTCTATGAAAGCGTGAAGCCGGGGCCGGTTTTACGGGGCAATCAGGCGCCTTTAACACGAGTTTCACGATCGACACGGCCAGGAACGGACGAGATACTTCCAAAGTGGCATTGAAATTTCTGTCCCTCCTTTGACAAGCACGCTGCTGTATACTATTGGTATATACCAAACGACTAAGGCTTAGTCATGTCCGATACCGCCCGCGTTTTCATGAATGGCCGCAGCCAGGCGGTTCGTCTCCCTGCGGCCTATCGATTCAAGGGCAGTGAAGTTCTGATTGAGCGGCGCGGCGGTGCGGTAGTGCTGCGCGAAAAAGCGGAATCGGCGGGTGAGGCGATGCGGTCATTTTTTGCCGCGCACGAGCCGGCGGCGAAGGGGTATCTCAAGCACCGCAAGGACGCGCCGCCGCAGGTTCGAAAGCTGTTCTAGCGCCGGCGCCTGCGATTTTCGTTGCGCCATGTGGATGCTCGATACCGATACGTGCAGTTACATTCTTCGCGAACATCCCGCGCAGGTACTTGGTCGACTTGATGTTGTTCCGCGCGCTCAAATCGAACTTTCCTCCGTCGTCGCGGCGGAACTGCGATACGGCGCCGAGCGGATCAAATCGCGCAAATTGCAAGCGACCATTGAAGCCTGGCTTGGCCTTTTCACGGTAGCGCCGTGGGACGATGACGCTGCATTTGCGTACGGCCGAGCGCGTGCCGCGATCGAGGCGAAGGGCAAGCCGATCGGCAATCTCGATCTGATGATCGCCGCACATGCATTGGCGCGCGACGCAACATT
>JAYVST010000865.1:0-3378 GCA_043775255.1 Burkholderiales bacterium | reverse complement strand
CGGCGCGAAAAACCGGCCGCCATCGGAAAACGAGTCGGGCGTGATGTTGACGACCCCCATCAACAGCGGTGGCCCGCACGGTGCAAGGGGCAGGCGCGGCTCGGCGATCATCCGGCGGCGCCATGAAAAACGCCAAGCCGCGAGGCTTGGCGCAGATATGACCGACGACTCACTACGGGCGACCCGCAGGCCGCCCTATGCCGCCGATGCGCTGGTCGATGGCGCTACGCCACCCGAAGCACTGTCCTTCGGCGGCGGTGGTGTGGATTGGGTAGGCTTGGGCGGGCGCGGCGCTCGGCCGGCCATGATGTCGTCGATCTGTTCGGCGTCGATGGTTTCCCATTCGAGCAAGGCCTTGGCCAAGGCATGCATTTTGTCGGAATGTTCCTCGATAAGCTTGCGTGCCAGCGCGTACTGCTCGTCGATGATGCGACGGATTTCGGAATCCACGGTCTGCATGGTTGCCTCCGACACTTGCGTGGTGCGGGTAACAGATCGTCCGAGGAACACTTCGCCCTCGTTTTCGGCATAAACCATCGGCCCCAGCTTGTCGCTCATGCCGTACCGCGTGACCATGTCGCGCGCCATTTGGGTGGCGCGCTCGAAGTCGTTGGACGCGCCGGTGGTCATCTGGTTCATGAACACTTCTTCGGCAATGCGCCCGCCGAACAGCATCGCGATCTTGCTCAACATGTATTCACGGTCATACGAGTACTTGTCGCGCTCGGGCAAGCTCATGGTCACACCCAGGGCACGCCCGCGCGGAATGATGGTGACCTTGTGCACCGGATCGCATTTCGGCAGCAGTTTGCCGATCATCGCGTGGCCCGACTCGTGGTACGCAGTATTGCGCTTTTCTTCATCGTCCATGACCATGGTGCGCCGTTCGGTGCCCATCATGATCTTGTCCTTGGCCATCTCGAAGTCGTCCATGTCGACCAAGCGCTTGTTGCGGCGCGCTGCGAACAGGGCCGCTTCGTTGACCAGGTTGGCCAGATCGGCGCCCGACATTCCGGGCGTGCCGCGCGCCAGGATGTCGCCCTTGACATCGGGCGCCAGCGGTACCTTGCGCATGTGGACGCCGAGAATCTGCTCGCGGCCGCGAATGTCCGGCAATGGCACGACGACCTGGCGATCGAAACGGCCCGGACGCAGCAGTGCGGGGTCAAGGACATCGGGCCGGTTGGTCGCCGCGAGGACGATCACGCCGGTACCGGTCTCGAAACCATCCATCTCGACTAACATCTGGTTGAGGGTCTGTTCGCGCTCGTCGTTGCCGCCGCCCAAACCGGCGCCGCGCTGGCGGCCCACCGCGTCGATTTCATCTATAAAGATGATGCAGGGCGCGTGCTTTTTCGCGTTCTCGAACATGTCGCGCACCCGCGCGGCGCCGACACCGACGAACATCTCGACGAAATCGGAACCGGAAATCGAGAAAAACGGCACCTTCGCCTCGCCGGCGATGGCTTTGGCGAGCAAGGTCTTGCCCGTTCCGGGCGAACCCACCATCAGCGCGCCGCGCGGAATGCGCCCGCCCAGCTTCTGGAACTTCGACGGATCCTTGAGGAAATCGACGAACTCGGCGACCTCCTCCTTGGCCTCGTCGCAACCCGCGACATCGGCAAAGGTGACGGTGTTGTTGGATTCGTCGAGCATGCGCGCCTTGCTCTTGCCGAACGAAAAGGCACCGCCGCGGCCGCCGCCCTGCATCTGGCGCATGAAGAAAATCCATACGCCGATGAGCAGCAACATCGGGAACCAGGAGATGAAGATCGACAGGAGAAGCGGCTTTTCCTCTTCGACCCGGACATCGAACTTGACACCGTACTTGACGAGATCGCCGATCAGGCCGCGGTCCAAGTAGGTGACATTGGTGCGTACCTTCTTGTCGTCGACCGTGGTGGCCAGTATGCTGCGATCGTCGATGACCACCGTTTTGATCTGTCCCGCCTTGACCTGATCGAGGAAGTCGGAGTAGCTCAGCGCCGATGACGATGCAGTGCTCCCGCCGCCGAACTGCTTGAACACGGTAAACAGGACCAGCGCGATCACGAGCCAGACTGCGATTTTGGAAAATGTGTTGTTCAACTAGACTCCTTGGCCGTTCTGGCCTGCCGGCGCGAAATCGCCGACTGAAAACCCGTTTTAACTCACTTATTGTATACGCAACGGCGCCCGCCCACCCACGACCTCAGCGCAGGCGGCGCCCCACCAGAAACAACTCCGAACTGCGATCACGCGACGCCTTGGGTTTGTAAGATTTCACATCGTGAAAAGCCAGTCGCATCTGGGCAAGGAAGTCAGTGAAACCGGCTCCCTGAAAGCTCTTTACGACCAGTACGCCCTCGGGCTTGAGAAAGGACTGGGCGAAATCAAGGGCCAGATCGCACAGACCCATCGCGCGAGCCTGATCTGAAATCACTATTCCTGAGATGTTGGGGGCCATGTCCGACAAAACAAGGTCCGCTTTCACTTCCGCGCCCAACGCCTGCGCGACTGCGGCCAACCCGGCCTCGGTGCTAAAATCCGCACGGATCGTCTCCACGCCCGGCAACCCCTGCATTTCCAGCATGTCAATGGCGATCACGCGACCGCCGCCGCGCACACCCGCACCCACCCGGGGCGCTGCCATCTGCGACCAGCCGCCCGGGGCGGCCCCGAGGTCAACGACGATCGTGCCGCGGCGAAACAGGCGCAGCTTTTCATCGATTTCCAGAATCTTGAACGCCGAACGTGAGCGATAGCCAAGCTTTTTCGCCTGCTGGACGTAGGGATCGGTGACGTGCTCATGCATCCATCGATTGCTCGACACCGAGCGCGTCGGCTTCACATGTCCTTTGGCTTTTCGTTCCATCTCGTCCCGCTTCGGCGCCGCTTCGAGCGGCTATACTTGTTGATGCACTAGGCGAGCGCAACAAACGTCAAATCGACGAGTCCAATGGCCGCTACGCCAACACTACGCACAATCGGCATGAACTCACTATCCGCAGTCGAACGAAGCGCCCTCAAGGCACGCGCCCATCATCTTGCACCGGTGGTCATGGTCGGCGACGCGGGGCTTACCGATGCGGTGCTGCACGAAATCGATAGCGCCTTGAAAAGCCACGAACTGATCAAGGTGCGAATCCAGGGCGACAACCGCGATTTGCGCAACGCGCATGGCCAAACCATGGCCGAGCGCGTAGATGCGATCCTGGTACAGGCGATCGGCAAGCTTCTGGTCTTGTTTCGCCCGCGTCCGCCGGAAACCGAGAAGCCCAAGCGGGCGCGCAAGCCGGTCGGCCCGCGCCGCACCAAAAAACAGGAAGCGGCTCGCGCCGAGCGCAAATTCGCGCGCTGATCATGGCTTGCTGACCAAGGCTTGACGATCTTGGCTTG
>JAYVST010000864.1:0-1645 GCA_043775255.1 Burkholderiales bacterium | reverse complement strand
ACGGCAGCACCTACATGGTCTACACCGTAGCCGCAGGCCTGCCGGAATTGCGCCAGGCGATCGCCGCCAAGCTCGCGCGCGAAAACGCGATCGAGGCGGGCATCGACGACATCATCGTGACTGTCGGCGTCAAGGAAGGCATTTTCGTCGCCGCGCAAGCCTGTTTCAACCCAGGGGACGAAGTGTTGATTCCAACCCCGACCTGGGTGACCTATGACGCCTGTTTCGTCCTGGCGGGCGCGCGCCCGGTCTACGTGCCGTGTCGCGAGGACGACAACTACCGCGTCGACCCGGAGGTGCTGGCCGCGCACATCACGCCACGGACGCGCGCCATCATGCTCAATTCGCCCGGAAATCCGGCCGGGGGTGTACTCGATATCGACACCCTGCGCGCCATCGCCGCGCTGGCCGAACGCCACGACCTGCTGGTGTTTTCCGACGAGATCTACGAGCACATGGTGTTCGGCGGCGCCCGTCATATCAGCATCGCCTCGCTGCCCGGCATGGCCGAGCGCACGCTCACCTTCAACGGCTTTTCCAAGTCCTATGCGATGACGGGCTGGCGCGTGGGCTATGTCACCGGGCCGAAGCCGATCCTGCGCAACATGCTGAAGATCCACGGGCATTGCGTCACCTGCCCGGCGGCCTTCGCCCAGAAAGCGGCGGAGGTGGCGCTCACCGGCCCGCAGGATGACCTGAAGTCCTACGTCGCCACTCTCGAACAGCGGCGCGCGCAACTGGTGGCCGGCTTGAACAGCATTCGCGGGGTGCGCTGCCGGGCGCCGGATGGCGGCATCTTCTGCTTTCCCGATGTATCCGGCTTAGGCAGGAGCGACGCGGACATATCTCTTCTGTTTCTCGAACATGCGAAGGTGAGCAGCCTGCCGGGTTCGGCGTTCGGCCCGGGCGGCGCAGGGCACCTGCGCATGAACTTCGCGCGGCGCGATGCGGGCGACATCGATGAAGCGATCGCACGGATGCGGCGCGCCAGGGACACACTTTGAAAAAAGGAATCTGGATCGGCATCGACACCGGCGGCACCTTCACCGACCTGGTGCTGTGCGAACCCGGCAGCGGGCGCTACACGTATCACAAGCTGCCCACCTCGACCGGCGAGCCCGCGCAGGCGGTGCTCGACGGCATCGCGCAAATCCTCGATCTCGCCGGCCTGCCGCGCGACCGGGTCGAGTTTCTGGTGCTGGGCACGACCCTGGGCACCAACGCCGTGCTGGAAGGCAAGTGTGCCCCCACCGGCATGATCACCACCGCCGGCTTCGGAGACATCCTCGAACTGGCGCGCCAGCGCCGCCCGCACAATTTCAACCTGGACATACTCAAGCCGACGCCGCCCGCGCTGCGTGACTGCCGCATGGAAGTCACCGGCCGCATGGCACACGACGGCGCCGAGGTCGCCCCGCTTGACCAAGCGCAGGTGCGCCAGGCAATCGAAGCGTTGCGCGACAAGAAAGTCGAAGCCATCGCCATCTGCATGATGCACGCCTACGCCAATCCGGCGCATGAGCGGCGCACGGCGCAACTGGTGCGCGAACTGTGGCCGCAAGTCTATGTGTGCGCCTCCTCCGACGTGCTGCCCGAGTTCCGCGAATTCGAGCGTTTCGCCACCACCACGGTCAATGCCAGCCTG
>JAYVST010000863.1:0-3295 GCA_043775255.1 Burkholderiales bacterium | reverse complement strand
GCGGGGCTTCACATGACCAGGTTTTCCGGCAGTATCGTGGCGATAGTCACGCCCATGAACGACGACGGTTCGCTCGACATTCCCGGCCTCAAGCGCCTGATCGACTGGCATGTCGGCGAGGGCACCGATGGCGTGGTGATCGTCGGCACCACCGGCGAATCGCCCACGGTCGATCATGACGAGCACCGGCTTCTGATCAAGATCGCAGTCGAACAGGCGGGGGGACGGGTTCCGGTCATCGCCGGCAGCGGCGCGAACTCCACCGCCGAAGCCATCGACCTGATGCGCTACGCCAAATCGGTGGGGGCCGACGCCTGTCTGTCGGTGGTTCCGTACTACAACAAACCGACCCAGGAAGGGCTGTATCGGCACTTCAAGGCGCAGGCCGACGCCTGCGACCTGCCGATGATCATGTACAACGTGCCCGGGCGCACCGTTGCCGACATGTCCAACGAAACGGTGCTGCGTCTGGCGCAGTTGCCGGGCATCGTGGGCTTAAAAGACGCTACCGACAACATCGAACGCGCGTCGGCCCTCATGCGTGAACTGCAGCGCGCGGGCAAGTCCGGTTTCGCGATGCTGTCGGGCTGCGACGGCACCGCGCTCGCCTTCACCCTTATGGGAGGGCACGGCACGATTTCAGTGACGGCCAATGTGGCGCCCAGGCTCATGCACCAGATGATCGCTGCCGCGCGCAAGGGCGATCTGGCGAGCGCGCGTGAGATCAACAACCGGCTCCTGCCTCTGCATCAACGCCTGTTCCTCGAGGCCAATCCGATTCCGGTGAAATGGGCGCTGGCGCGCATGGGCCGCTGCGGCGGCGCCCTACGCCTGCCGATGACACCCATGACCGAAACGCATGTTGGCGCGATCGAGGCTGCCTTGCGTGAAGCCGGAGCACTCTAATCCCATGCGCCCCCACATGAACCACCTGCGCCGCTCGCTGGCGGTCGGACTGACACTGGTTGTGGCCGGCTGCGGCTGGACCGGCAACCTCCTCAAGGGCGACAAGGTCGACTACAAGAGCCAGTCGCAAGTCGCCGCACCGACCCTTGAAGTGCCGCCGGATCTCACCTCCCCGACCCGCGATACGCGTTTCACGGTGCCGGGAGACGACGCGCGCCGCTCGACCGTCACCGCGAGCGAAATGGCCGTGCGAGGCGCCAATTCACGCCCCGGCGATGCGCGCGTGCTGCCCGACGTGCCGAACGCGCGCATCGAACGGGGCGGGTCGCAGCGCTGGCTGGTGGTCAAGACCAGGCCGGACCAGTTGTGGCCCAACATCAAGGAGTTCTGGCAGGAAATGGGGTTCGTCATCGACATCGAGCGCCCTGAATCCGGCGTGATGGAAACCGACTGGGCCGAGAATCGAGCCAAGGTCGGCGACGACATCATCCGGCGCACCCTGGGGCGTGTGCTCGATGGTCTGTATTCGACCCCCGAACGGGACAAGTTCCGCACCCGCCTCGAATCCAATGGCGCCGGCGAGACCGAGATCTACGTCAGCCATCGCGGCATGATCGAGATCTACAAGACCGAGGCGCGCGAACAGACCATTTGGCAACCGCGTCCGGCCGACCCCGAGTTGGAGGCGGATTTCCTGCGTCGCCTGATGGTGCGGCTCGGCACCGACGAATCGCGCGCCCGGCAAGGGGTCGAGGCGGGCGTGCGGCCGACCGAGCGCGCGCGCATCGTCCGCGCCGGCGCCTCCTCGGTGGTCGAAATCGAGGAGCCATTCGATCGCGCCTGGCGCCGTGTCGGCCTGGCGCTCGACCGCGTCGGATTCACCGTCGAGGACCGCGACCGTGCCAAGGGTCTTTATTTTGTGCGCTATGCCGATACCGACGCCACTCGCAGCAAAGCTGACGGCGGCTTCCTGTCACGCGTTACCGGGTGGTTCAACCAGGAAAAGACGGTGGCCGCCGAGCAGTACCAGATCAAGGTGACCGACGCCAACGCGCTCACGCGGGTGGGCATACTTTCGAAAGCAGGCGCACCGGAAGAATCGCAAACCAGCCAGCGCATCCTCGGGCTCTTGCACGACCAGCTCAAGTGAAGTCGATGGCGGCGCAGCGCGCCTGCGGCGCGTGAGCGGCATGCGTTTCGCCTCCCTCGGCTCGGGCAGCGAGGGCAATGCCCTGGTGGTCGAAGCCCGCGATGGGGTGCACTCGACCCGCATCCTGCTTGATTGCGGCTTCGGCTTGCGCGACTGCGAGCGCCGTCTGGCGCGTCTGGCCATCGAGGCCGGCAGCCTGGCGGCGATCATCGTCACCCATGAGCATGGCGACCATGTCGGCGGGGTCGAACGCCTGGCGCGCAAGCATTCGATCCCGGTCTGGATGACCTACGGCACGTTCGTGGCTTCGCGCATCGGCGGCGCCGGCATGATCAAGGCCGCCCTCGACATCGAAGTCAATCTGATCGACGCGCATGCGCCGTTCGTCGTGGGGGGGCTCGAAATGCATCCTTTTCCGGTGCCGCACGACGCGCGCGAGCCGGCGCAGTTCGTATTTTCGGACGGTGCGAAGCGGCTCGGTGTACTTACCGATCTGGGCAGCTCGACGCCGCATGTGGAGGGCATGCTGGAGCGGTGCGACGCCCTCGTGCTTGAATGCAATCACGACAGCGCACTGCTTGCTTCGGGGCCATATCCGCCGTCACTGCGCGCGCGGGTTGGCGGCAAATATGGTCATCTGGCCAACCAGGAGGCCGCCGCGCTGTTGGCGCGTGTGCGCCATGCAGATCTGCAGCATGTTGTGGCGGCGCATCTGAGCAGTCAGAACAACACGCCGCAGTTGGCGCGCGCGGCGCTGGCCGGTGCACTCGGGTGCGGGATCGAGTGGATCGGCATCGCCGACCAGACAGAGGGTTTCGACTGGCTTGCGATCGTTTGATCGGCGTGACTGGCAAGACCCAAAGGGATTGCCGGCGCACTCACGAGTGGTGGCGCCGGGGAGAGCGACGCGACTGGAAGCGTCAGGCGAAAAAAAGCCGGGCTTGCGCCCGGCTTTTCGATGATGCGCCGAAGAATTACTTCTTCATTGCATCCTTGGCTGCATCGGCACCGGCTTTCACGGCATCCTTGGCGGCGTCTTTCGCCTTGTCGACGGCGGCATCCGTACCGGCCTTGACGGCGTCTTTCATCGCATCCATCTTGCCTGGTTCGGCGGGCTTGGCGTCGCCGGCAGCGGGCGCCGGCGCCGGAGCGGCAGCGTCTTTCTTTTCTTCAGCCTTGGGGGCTTCAGCGGCAGGTGCAGGTGCCGCGGCAGGAGCAGGAGCAGCGGCGGGTGCCGGA
>JAYVST010000862.1:0-3554 GCA_043775255.1 Burkholderiales bacterium | reverse complement strand
TCACCCTAGTCCACAAGGAGTTTGTTTGATGCGGCATTACGAAATGGTATTCATCGTCCACCCGGACCAAAGCGAGCAGGTTCCGGCGATGGTCGAGCGGTATCGCAGCCAGGTGCAGGCCGGCGGTGGCAAGATCCACCGGATCGAAGACTGGGGGCGGCGCCAGCTGGCCTACCCGATCAACAAAATCTTCAAGGCACACTATGTGCTCATGAACATCGAGGTCGACCAGAAGATCTTGGACGAGATGGAGCATGGCTTCAAATTCAACGACGCAGTTCTGCGCCATCTGGTGGTGCGGATGAAAAAGGCGCACACCGCGCCCTCGCCGATGATGAAAGAGGAGAAGTCGCGCAACCTGACCTCCGGCCCCGCGCCCGTCGCGCCCACGCCTGCCCCGGCACCGGCCACCACAACACCGGCCACCGCAGCACCGGCCACCACAACACCGGCCACCACAACACCGGCCACCGCAGCACCGGCCACCGCAGCACTGGCGGTCGCAGCACCGGCCACCGCAGCACCGGCGGTCGCAGAACCGGCAGCCGCGGTACCGGTAGCTACGGAGTCGGCTTCCGCGCCCGCTTAAAGGGCGGTCCCTCTGAATTTGGAGACGCATAACCGGATCGAGCTCACCGGCACGGTCACCGCGATTGAAGCGGTGCGCTATACGCCGGCAGGCATACCGATCGTCGAACTCAGGCTTTCCCATGTATCGACCCAGGCGGAAGCCGGTCGCGGCCGCCAGGTGGTCCTCGAAGTGATGGCCCTGGCGGCCGGGGAAGCGGCACAGAAGCTGGCGAAATGCCCGCTCGGCGCGCTGATCAAGACGCAAGGTTTTCTGGCCCACAAAGGCAAGAGCAGGATTCAACTGGTGTTGCACATCAACGCATTCGAATACATTTAAGGAGTCTCAAATGCCCCCACCTGGACGCTCCGGCGGACGCTTCGGCAAACCCGCCTTCAAGAAACGCGACAATCCCAACAAGGGCTTGTTCAAGCGCAAGAAGTTCTGCCGCTTCACCGTCGGCAAGGTCGAATGGATCGACTACAAGGATATCGAGGTCCTGAAGGATTTCATCCAGGAAAACGGCAAGATCATGCCCGCCCGCGTGACCGGCACCAAGGCCGGCTACCAGCGGCAGCTCACCGACGCCATCAAGCGCGCGCGCTTTCTGGCGCTGGTGCCGTACACCGACCTGCACATGGTGCGCTAGGGGAGATGCCATGCAAGTCATCCTGATGGAAAAAATGGCCAATCTCGGCAATCTCGGCGACATCGTGCGGGTCAAGGACGGGTTCGCCCGCAATTTCCTGATCCCGCAACGCAAGGCCAAGCGTGCCACCGACGCCAACCGCGCCGAGTTCGAAGCACGTCGCGTCGAGCTTGAGAACGTGGCCGGCGAGCGGCTGGTCGCAGCCCAGGCGCTGGCCGCCAAGCTCGACGGGTTGATGGTGCAGATCACCGAGAAGGCCGGTGTCGACGGCCGCCTGTTCGGTTCGGTCACCAATTTCAACATCGCCGACGCGCTGGTCAAGCAGGGCTACGAGGTGGAGCGCTCGCAGATCCGCATGCCGGCCGGTCCGATCAAGACCGTCGGCGACAACGACATCGCCGTGCAGCTGCATACCGATGTCGTGGTCACAGTGAAAGTCTCGGTGCTGGGCGAAGCGGCTTGAAGCTGCGGCGCGATCCACAGCGAATCAAGCAGTTGTAAAGCAGATGTAAAAAGGCCGCCGGGAGGCGGCCTTTTTGTTTATAGTTTCCCTCCGCACCCAACCGCAAGCTGCCCATGTCCGCCGTCATGCCGCGCCAGAACCAGGGCGACGCCCAGGTCGAGGCCCTGAAGATTCCGCCGCATTCGATCGAGGCCGAACAGTCCACGCTGGGCGGCCTACTACTCGACAATCATGCCTGGGACAAGATCGGCGACGTCCTGCGCGAGGACGATTTCTACCGCGCCGACCATCGCCTGATCTGGAAGCACATCTCGCGCCTGATCGAGAAAGGCCGGCCGGCAGACGTAATCACGGTCTACGAGGCGCTCGACGCCGAGAAGAAGGCCGAGGACGCCGGCGGCCTGTCCTACCTCAACGCGCTGGCCACGAACACGCCTTCGGCGGCCAACATCCGCGGCTACGCGCAGATCGTGCGCGACCGTTCGATCCTGAGGAAGCTGCTGGTGGCCACCGACGAGATCGGCGGCTCGGTCTACAACCGCCAGGGTCGCGACGTGCGCCAGATCCTCGATGAAGCCGAATCGCGCGTGTTCCAGATCGCCGAGGACGGTGCGCGCGGCAACCAGGGCTTTGTCGAACTTGGGCCCCTCCTGACCCAGGTGCGCGACCGCGTCCAGGAGCTGCACGACTTGAACAGTCCCGACGTCACCGGCGTGCCGACCGGCTTTGTCGATCTCGACCGCAAGACCTCCGGCCTGCAGGCGGGCGACCTGATCATCGTCGCCGGCCGACCCTCGATGGGCAAGACCGCGTTTTCGCTCAACATAGCCGAGCATGTGGCGCTCGAAGGCGGCATCGTCGGCGTGTTCTCGATGGAAATGGGCGGCACCCAGCTGGCCATGCGCATGCTTGGTTCGATCGGCCGCCTCGACCTGCACCGCCTGCGCACCGGCAAGCTCGACGACAATGAATTTTCCAAGTTCGCGACTGCGCTGGAGCGCCTGCAGGCGGTCAAGCTGCATATCGACGAGAGCCCGGCGTTGACCGCGCTGGAACTGCGCGCGCGCGCGCGCCGCCTGCATCGCGTCTACGGCAAGCTCGACCTGCTGGTCATCGATTACCTGCAGCTGATGTCGGCCTCAGGTGGCGGCGGCGAGAACCGCGCCACCGAAATTTCCGAGATTTCGCGCTCGCTCAAAGCGCTGGCCAAGGAGTTGAACGTGCCGGTGGTCGCCCTGTCGCAGTTGAACCGCAGCTTGGAGCAGCGTACCGACAAGCGCCCGATGATGAGCGATCTGCGTGAATCCGGCGCCATCGAGCAGGATGCCGACGTCATCCTGTTCATCTATCGCGACGAGGTCTACAACCCCGACAAGGAGGACAACAAGGGGCGCGCGGAAGTGATCATCGGCAAGCAGCGCAATGGCCCCATCGGCAGGGTCGAGCTGGCCTTTCTGGGCGAGTACACCAAGTTCGAAAACCTGGCGCGGCCCGGCAGCTACAACTCTTACAGCAACGAGTGATATCCGGCCTTCCGCACAACGATGCAAGACTCGCGTTCCGCGCGCGCCGATCGGACCGCGCCCGCATCCGCACCCGCACCCGCATCCGCACCCGCAGCCGCGCCCGCATCCGCATTCGTACCCGTACCCGTACCCGCGTCCGCACCTGCATCCACCGGTGTCCATCATGATGCGAGGCTTGATGCGGGTATGTGCTGCCCTGGTGTTCATCGCGGCGCTTTTGCCGCAGGTTCATGCCCAAACCGCACCGGCGGTGCGCAACGAAGCGGGCGTTGTCGATCTGGTTGAAGGCTCGGTCACCGTGACCGGCGCCGACCGCCGCAGCCGCGCGCTCCGCAAGGGTGAGCGGCT
>JAYVST010000861.1:0-4921 GCA_043775255.1 Burkholderiales bacterium | reverse complement strand
GTGCACGCTGCGCATCACAAGGTTCAGTGTGCCGGCCGCGACGAGGTGTTTTCCGACTATCGGCTGCGCGTGGCGCAAGTGGTGCGTGAGGAAGCGCCGGGCAAGCCCGCCTGGCAACCGCAGCGACTCAACACCTACAACGACCCGGCGACAAAGCCGCCGCGTTACATGGTCGTCGCGGACTCGACGGCGGTCGTCGATGGGTTCGGCACTACTCCCGTGGCTCGCTACGAAAGCATTTATCGTCCGGGCAAGTTCGCCCAGGTTGCTGCGGTCGGTTCGACCGCGCAGGCACTGGACATGACCGAAGTGTGCCGGATCGGCGGCCCCGTCGACACCTTCCGAATCTGCGAGATCGAACGCGACTACGGCATGTTCGAACGCGCCGAGGCGCCGCAATACTATTGCCCGATCACTCGACCGCTGTTTTGACCTGCGTCAGCTCCGGTGTTTTGACCTGCGTCAGCTTGCTGTAAACGCAATGCGCACGTAGATCGGCGCATACGCTTCAGCTTGGGTCAAGTCCACCAGGCCTTCGCGCACCAGTTCGAGCAGGGCCAGAAAATGCACTACCGCCACCGCTACCGACGGCGTGCCATCGAACAGGGCGGCAAACTCCAGAAAACGCTCGCCGCCGAGCCGACGCAGAATCAGGCTCATGTGTTCACGCACGGAAAGCTGGGCACGTCCGACACGGTGATGGATCGTCAGTTTCGCCCGCTGCACCACTGCAAGCCAGGCCAAGCGCAGTTCGCCCGCATCGACCGACGGTAGCGGCTGCGCGTCGATCGACTCGAGCGCCACCTCGACCGGCCAGAACTCGCGCCCAAGTTGCGGCAACTGGTCAAGCTGCAGTGCCGCCCGCTTGATGCGCTCATACTCGAGCAGACGCCGCACCAGCTCGGCGCGCGGGTCCTCTGCTTCGCTGGTACCTTCGGATTTCCGTACCGGCAGCAACATGCGCGACTTGATCTCGATTAACAGCGCGGCCATCAACAGATATTCGGCGGCAAGTTCGAGATTGGTGCCGCGTATCTGTTCGACATACACCAGATACTGCTGCGTCACACGCGCCATCGGTATGTCCAGAATATTGAAATTCTGGCGACGAATCAGATACAGCAGCAGGTCAAGCGGGCCCTCGAAGGTGTCGAGAAAGACCTCGAGCGCATCCGGCGGGATGTAGAGGTCGCGCGGCAGTTCCAGCATTGGCTCGCCATACAGACGAGCCCGTGTGACCAAAGTGCCGATCGCTGCCGTTGCGCTACTCGCCCCCTCCGGACCACTTGCAAGCAAGGCCGGTTCGCGTTCTGCAACAGCCTCGCCCGCCATGCCCTGGTTCATGCTCAAACCTTGGTCTGATAAACGTAGGCCTGCTGGTCCACCCGGGCCAGTGCCTCGTCCTTCAGAGCCGCGCGATCCAGCTGACGGTCCCACAATAGCGCCCTGCCCATGACCTGCTCGGCTTCCAGTCCGGGCTTTTTCCGGTGCAGTTCGCGGATAAATTTCGTGATGTCGGATTCGTACATATAGTGTGTCCCCCAGGGGTGGACTACAAGCTGTAGCGTATTGTAGCGCAAATGCCATGCCAGCGAGCGCTGGTTCTCAAGGCAGTCCTTCGTGGCGCGGGCACTCGGCCCTGACGGCTGGGAAGAACCCATGGCGAACGCGACTATGTCGGTTCGAGCGCTGCGGCCGCACGCCGTTCGGTCAGCCTTAGGTACGCCCGCCGAGCCTGTACCAGCGCTGGAAGGCCCGCCATCGGGCTGTACTGCGGGGCTGTACTGCGGGGCCGTACTGCGGGGCCGTACTGCGGGGCCATACAGCGGGGCCATACAGCGGGGCCGTACAGCGGGGCCGTACTGCGGAACAAATCTTCCCGAACTTTCAGGGTGAATTCCGGAACATGGCGATGCGCGCCTTGAGGTCACCCTCGGTCAGGGATTCAATCAGCCCGGCCATGTCGGCCGCCCGCGTATCGGCGCGCAAGATCGCGCGCAGGCGCGCTTGCGCGCGGCTCTCGAGCGCAATTGCCGACAGCGCAGCCTCGGCCACGCGCGCGTCCCAACGCTCGACCGCGCAAACTTCGTCGACCAGGCGCAACTCAAGCGCTTGCCGGCCCGTGACAACCCTGGCGTTTTCCAGCAATTGCTGCGCCGGCGCCGCGCCGATGCGTGCTGCCAGGCGCCTGGTGCCAAGGGCCAGCCCGAACTTCCAGCCTGGCATGCGCAACTTCGCGTCTTCCGACGCAATCGCAGTGTCGCAGGCGGCCACGATGTCCGCGCCGGCGCCAAAGCAGCCGCCATGCGCTAACGCCAGCGTGGCGAAGGGTGCGTGTGCAAGCCTTTGCAGGAACTGTTCGATGCGCACAAAGCGCCAGGAGAGGTCGGCCACCGTCATTGCTTCGAACCCGGTGAAGTCGAAGCCGGCGCAGAAATTGCGGCCCTCCCCGCGCAGGATCAGCAAGCGACTGCCCGCAAGCGTTGCGGCATCCAATCCATCGTGCAACGCTTCGACTAGCGCCAGGTCCAGTGCGTTGGCCTTGTCCGGCCGATTCAGCCTGAGATTGGCAATCGGGCCGTCGATGGAAAGCGATGGTTCGGTCATGTCAAGCAAACCGATGGTGGATAGGCCGAGCGCGCGATTAGATGCAAACGGCCACACCGAATGAAGCCACGGTCGCTCATGCAAGCCGCGAGCGCGAAACAGACCAGATTATTCTGCCTATCGATCGTTGCCAAAAGCACGATTGACCTGCCGAAGGCATATGTTTCTGGTGATCCTGGCCGTAGTCTGAATTTGCGCCCTTGAAGGCACACAGAAGGAGCCCTCGACGAATACGTCGAAGTGAAAAAAAGGACGCGGCGGAGAAAGCTGTTGGGGTGGCTGATGGGGTTCGAACCCACGACAACCGGAATCACAATCCGGGACTCTACCGCTGAGCTACAGCCACCACCGCGGAAACGCAACCAACTACGCCGCGTTCTCGAAAAAAACCTGGCCTGCCCGGCGGGACTCGAACCCACAACCCCCGGCTTAGAAGGCCGGTGCTCTATCCGGTTGAGCTACGGGCAGAGTCGTTGCCGCCAAGGCTGGCCGAAAGTCCAACCGTCGAACAATGGACGCCTGAACACTGCGCCTTGCCGCACTTCCATGACTGGTCGGGGTGGAGAGATTTGAACTCCCGACATCCTGGTCCCAAACCAGGCGCGCTACCAGGCTACGCTACACCCCGAGAAGGCTCGATTATATCTCGCCGGGCCCTGTTTCCACAATGCGTTTCCTATCACGCGTATCCCAGCACACGCATCACAGCACACGTATCACAACATCAGGCCGCCGGCGCCGATGCCGCCGGAGCGGCCTCGGCCATGGCGGCCTTCATCGACAGACGCAGCCGTCCCTTGTCGTCTGCCTCGAGCACCTTGACCTTGATGATCTGGCCTTCCTTGAGATAGTCGGCCACCGCGTTGACTCGTTCGTTGGCGATCTGCGAAATGTGCAAAAGGCCATCCTTGCCCGGCAGCACCTGCACGATGGCGCCGAAATCGAGTAGGCGCAACACCGGCCCTTCGTAGATCTTGCCGACTTCGACCTCTGCCGTGATCTGCGCGATGCGTGCCTGGGCGGCACGACCGGCTTCGGCCGACACGCTGGCAATGGTCACCGAGCCGTCATCCTGAATGTCGATAGTCGCGCCGGTTTCCTCGCACAGTGCGCGAATCACCGCCCCGCCCTTGCCGATAACGTCGCGGATCTTCTCCGGGTTGATCTTCATCGTGATCATGCGTGGCGCGAAGTCGGACAATTCGGTATTGGCGCCGCCCATGGCCTGCTTCATTTGCGCCAGGATGTGCAGGCGCGCTTCGAGCGCCTGGTCCAGCGCCACCTTCATGATCTCCTTGGTGATGCCCTGGATCTTGATGTCCATCTGCAGCGCGGTCACGCCGGTTTCGCTGCCGGCGACCTTGAAGTCCATGTCGCCCAGATGATCTTCGTCGCCCAGGATGTCGGTCAGAACGGCGAACTTGTTGCCTTCCTTGATCAGGCCCATGGCGATGCCGGCCACGTGCGCCTTCAGCGGCACGCCGGCATCGAGCAGCGACAGACAGCCGCCGCACACCGAAGCCATCGACGAGGAACCGTTCGATTCGGTGATTTCAGACACCACGCGCATGGTGTAGGCGAAATCCTCGTGCTTGGGCAACACCGCCAGCAAGGCGCGCTTGGCCAGACGGCCGTGGCCGATCTCGCGCCGCTTGGGTGTGCCGACGCGACCGGTTTCGCCGGTGGCATACGGCGGCATGTTGTAGTGGAGCATGAAGCGATCGGAATATTCGCCCATCAGCGCGTCGATGCGCTGCTCGTCGCGCGCGGTACCCAACGTGGCCACCACCATCGCCTGCGTCTCGCCGCGGGTGAACAGCGCCGAACCATGCGCGCGCGGCAGCACGGAAGTGCGGATCGCGATCGGACGCACGGTGCGGGTGTCGCGGCCGTCGATGCGGGGTTCGCCTTCGAGGATCTGCGAACGCACGATTTTCGATTCGAGGTTGAAGCAGATGTCCTTCACGGTCTGGCTGCTCGGGGCACCCGCCTCGCCCACCTTCAACTCGGCGAACAATTCCCGCCAGATCGCGTCGATGGTTTGCGAGCGTGCCTGCTTCTGCTTGAGCTGGAAGGCGTCACGCAATTTCGCTTCGGAAAACGCCGCGATGCGGGCCACCAGGGCATCGTCGCTCGGCGCCGGCTTCCAGTCCCACTCGGGCTTGCCGGCCTCGGCGACCAGCTCGTTGATCGCCTTGATCGCGGTCTGCATCTGGTCATGGCCGAACACTACCGCGCCCAGCATTATTTCCTCGTTCAACTGGTCGGCCTCGGATTCGACCATCAACACGGCCTGTTCGGTGCCGGCGACGAC
>JAYVST010000860.1:0-2916 GCA_043775255.1 Burkholderiales bacterium | reverse complement strand
GTGGAGGCGATCAAGCTGGAACTGCGCGCGCGGGTCGACCAGTACTTAGCCGAGAACAAGCTGGTGGAGGCACAGCGCATCGAACAGCGCACCCGCTTCGACCTGGAAATGATGGCCGAGATCGGCTTCTGCAAGGGCATCGAGAACTACTCCCGCCATTTGTCCGGCCGCGGTCCGGGCGAGCCGCCGCCGACCCTGATCGACTATTTGCCCAAGGACGCGCTGATGTTCTTAGACGAGTCGCATGTGCTGATCGGGCAGTTGGGCGGCATGTACAACGGCGACCGCTCGCGCAAGGAGAACCTGGTCAACTACGGCTTCCGCCTGCCTTCGGCACTGGATAACCGACCGCTCAAGTTCGAGGAATTCGAGCGCATGATGCGCCAGGCCGTGTTCGTCTCGGCCACCCCGGCCGACTACGAAAAGCGCCAGAGTGGCGACGCGGTGGTCGAACAACTGGTGCGCCCGACCGGCTTGGTCGACCCGGTGCTGCATGTACGACCGGCGTCCACCCAGGTTGATGATCTGCTGTCCGAGGTCGGCCTGCGTACGGCAGCCGGCGAGCGCGTGCTGGTAACCACGCTCACCAAACGCATGTCCGAGCAGCTTACCGAATACCTCTCGGACCACAAGGTCAAGGTGCGCTACCTGCACTCCGACATCGACACCGTGGAGCGGGTCGAGATCATCCGCGACCTGCGCCTCGGGGTGTTCGACGTGCTGGTGGGCATCAACCTGCTGCGCGAGGGACTCGACATTCCCGAGGTGTCGCTGGTGGCGATATTGGACGCCGACAAGGAAGGCTTCCTGCGCAGCGAGCGCAGCCTGATCCAGACCATCGGCCGCGCCGCGCGCCACATCAACGGCACCGCCATCCTGTATGCCGACCGGGTCACCGATTCGATGGAAAAGGCGATCGGCGAAACCAACCGCCGCCGTGCCCGGCAGATCGCCCACAACGAGCTGCACGGCATCACACCGGTAGGGGTGGCCAAGCGCATCCGCGACATCATCGATGGTGTGTACGACACCAAGGCGCTCAAGGCGAGTGCGGAGGAAGACAAGCAGAAGGCCAAGTTCGAGGTGATGAACGAGAAGCAGGTATCGAAACAGATTGCCAAACTCGAAAAGCAGATGCTCGATTTCGCCAAGAATCTCGAGTTCGAAAAGGCGGCGCAAATGCGCGACGAATTGGCCAGAATGAAGGCGCGCATCTTCGGCGTGTCGGGCGATACGCTGGCGGCGAATGTGCTGCCGATGAAGGCGGCATAGGGAGTACTTTCACTCACTTGAAACGCGCACTTGCCGCGCGGGCATGAATGCCATGAGACTGGTGCATACGGAAATCAAGCTGGACAACCCCAAGCAGGCGCCGGGGAATTCGATCAGCATCCAGGCGCTGGTCGATACCGACGCCTTGCACCTGTGCATTCCCGAAGCACTCTGCAGGCAACTCAACCTCGCAGCGGAACGGGTACGACGCGTGACATTCGCCGATGGCCGCAGCGTTGAAGCGCCGTACGTGGGCCCGGTTCGGGTGGAGGTGGCAGGTCGCGTCTGCTTCGTCGGCGCCATGGTATTCGGTGACGAGGTATTGCTGGGCGCGATTCCCTTGGAAGACTTAGACCTGCTGGTCGATCCGGCCCGCCTTCAACTGGTGCCTCGCGACCCGCGCGGGCCGGTTTCCATGGCCAAAGGCTTCTGCGCAGAGGCTTAGCCGAGCTCGGGCCCGGCGATCGCCATCATCAGGCGGTTGTCACCAAACGGCCGGTCGCGACCCAGGGTCATGCGGGTGAAGGGGCGCTGGATGGCGAAACCTCTCGCTTGCAGCGATTGCGAAAGTTGTGAATGCCGATCCACGACGTCGATCATCACCGGGCCTGGAATGCGGGCGAGCGCGTGGTCGACTAGCGAGACTGCGGTCTGTTCGTCGTCCGCCACCAGCGGCCCAAGCTGCGTCGCGTTGCGTCCGTCACGCCCGAGCAGAAGCCCGCACGGCGCGCCAGCGGCATCTGTCGCAAGGCCGGCAAACGCCGCGCTGCGCGCATGCAGTCGCGCCAGGAGCAGCGGGCGCAGGCAACCGAACGCCGCAGCGTCCAGCGCGGCCACAGCCGGCAAGTCATGCGGCAGCATTGGCCGCACACGCGACACGACAGATGTGGAAACCTGCTGAGACGCCGCTCCCCGATGCCAGCGACTTATCGCCCATCCGTCGACAAACCCCATTCGTCGATATACCTCGCGGCCCGCCGGCGTAGCGTCGAGCACGCTGACGAGGCCTCGCAAACGCAAATCCGCTATGCAACGGGAGAGTAGAGCGGTGGCGAGTCCTTGCCGCTGTCTCGCCTTGGTGACCAGCACCATGCTGATCCAGCCGAAGCCGCCTGCATAGGGCAGGATGGCTGCTGTCGCATCGATGCTTTCGGGCGAGCCGCGTACGTCAAACACCTCTCCGAGCGCGACAAAGGTTTCCCAGTCGGCATGGACTTGATTCCAACCCGCTTCGACGACCAATGCCTGGGCGGCGGGAACATCCGCTGTAGTCATCAAAGCAACGGAGTTGTCTCGATCGAATTCTAGAGGCGGCATACACTCCAGCTATCGCATAATGGGATGGCGACCAAAAAGACAGTAACAGTGGCGGACACCGGATTTTAGGAATCCATTCGGGCCGTCGAAGCGCGCTTTTTTTGGAATGCTTTTTTGGAATGCTTTCATAGAAAGTGACAAGCGTTGTCATATGTCATACGTGTGATTCGCATCTAGATGCCGTCGTACTGCGGGTTCGGAGGCTGCTGCGCCAGCGATCCATGTTTCTACCGTTGTTGCCTCGGCTTGTTAGTCTCATTGTTCACAGCCGAGGGAATCGAACATGCGTTCGAGTACGTTTGTAACACTAACGCTTTTGGCGGGCAT
>JAYVST010000859.1:0-1699 GCA_043775255.1 Burkholderiales bacterium | reverse complement strand
CCTGCGCGAACGCCGGGGCGGTCCCGGCAGCCAGCACGCCCGCAATACCGCCATGTTTGATGAATTCACGACGCTTCATGATTTGTCTCTCCTGTACTTGTAAGTGGGCTGGATGGCTGAGGATGCCGATTGGTACGACCGCGACTATATCCAAGTCGCCCGGATGCCGCAATCGCCCTTGCGATGATATGGCATAGGGGTTTGCGAGCATTCGCGTCGCGCCGGCCGCGCGTCCTGCATGCCGCGACGCAGCGCGTCCCGCATGCGAATGTCATGGCGCCATCGCGGCGGGCCCGAAAAGCTGGTAACGTATTGGGATGTCTGTGGGCAATGCCGTCGCCAACCTGAGATTCGGAAAGTATCGCGCCATCGAGGAAATCGGGCGCGGTGCGACCTCGTCTGTTTTCCTGGCCGAGGAAGACAACGCTGCCATTCACAGCGACAGTTTCGGCAAGGACTGGAGCCGCGATTCCGGTGCGCCCCGGCGGGTGGCCGTCAAGGTGGTGGATTTCACCGACGACCGCAGCAAGCTTTCACGCAGGTTCCGCAAGCTGTTCGCCACCGAAGCGGCGGTCACGGCGCAGTTCGACCACCCCAACATCGCGCGGGTGTTCGACTGGCATATCGAGGACAAGCGTGCCTACCTGGTGATGGAACTGGTCGAGGGCACCGGCCTGGACCAGTTTGTCACCATGGACCGTCTGCTTCCCATGCATCGGGTGGTCGGCATCGTCTTCAAGGTAGCGATGGCGCTGGACTACGCGCACCGGCGCGGCATCGTGCATCGCGACATCAAGCCGGCCAATGTCATGCTGACCAAGGACGACGAGGTCAAGCTGATGGACTTCGGGCTGGCGCTCAACATCCGCAAGAACGTGAACGTTGACTCGACCTTCATCAACGGTCTCGGTTCGCCGTCCTACATGAGCCCGGAGCAGATCAAGGGCTACACGCTCAATCACCAGACCGACCTGTATTCGCTCGGGGTGATGTTCTACCAGTTGCTTACCGGTCGGCTGCCGTTTCGCGGCCCCAACACCGCCGCCCTGGTCTACAAGATCATCAATACCGAGGCCGTCGCGGTCACGCAACTCAATCCCGACCTGCCTGATCTCACCAACAAGGTGATCGTGCGGGCGCTGGAAAAGGACCTGTACTCGCGCTACCGCCTGGGCGCCGACATGGCCAAGGACCTGTCGGCCGTGCGTTTCCAGATCCTCCAGGATGGCCAGGTATTGCCCGACGAGACCAAATGGAAGGCCGTGCGCGGCCTGCCGCTCCTGGGCAAGCTCGACGACGTCGACGTGTGGGAATTGCTGCGACTGTCGGCCTGGCGCGTCCTGCCGCCGGCGACCGTCATCATGCAGGACGGCGCGGAAGGCAAATCGTTCGGTTTCATCATCGAAGGCGAGGTCGAGGTAGAGAAGGGTGATCGCGCGCTGGCCAAGCTCGCGCGCGGCGATATCGTCGGCGAAGTCGGGTTCCTGCACAGCGAGGGCGGCAAGCGTACCGCCTCGGTGACTACGCTCAACCAGGTGATTTATCTGGAAATCAACCCGGCGGCGTTCGCGTTCGCCACCGAGGAACTGGTGGAGGAAATCCGCCGCGTCGCCATCGACGCCCTGGTCTCGCGCATCGGCGGCGCGAACCGACTGGCACGGCATTTTTCGCCGGCAGCGGTGCATCCGACCGCTTTGCC
>JAYVST010000858.1:0-3184 GCA_043775255.1 Burkholderiales bacterium | reverse complement strand
TTTGCCCGGAATCTGCGAAACTGTGACGTTTTGCCTTTTGCCGCGCCCGGCAATTCGGGCCAAGCGCGATGAATGTCGATCCGAATGAGGCGTTTGGCCTAAGGCAAAGTCCGGATGCGGTAACGGTTGCGATCACCACGCAGGGTAAGCATACCGTTTCGCGCCTGCCCATCCGGCGGTTCGAAACAGGAGAAATGAAAGTGCAGCAAATTACGCAGTACCTGAAGGACAGTGGCGAACAATTCGACTCTGAAATTGCCCTCGGAACCGGGCTGACACTGGCTCAGGTGAAGGTGCATTTGGCTGAGCTCTCGGCCAAGGGCGAGATCATCATGTGCCATTCGATCCAGTTTCGCGATGGCGAGCGTATCGAAGGCATGCGTTGCCGCCTGGCCGGCTACACGCCGCCGGCGGCGCGTGGCCGCAAGCCTTCGGCGCCAACCAAGTCCAGCTGACCGGTTCGCGACTGCCGGCGCGAGGCGCCAGGGCCTGTTGTCCGGCTTGGTGACCAGGCGCCCGCGACAACGATTACGCCTGTTCGGGTGCTTGCCGCAGAATGTCAGCGGCGAAACAATCCGGTGATGCCGGCGCGGGCCAGGGTATTGAAGTTGAGATAAAACCCGACGATTGCGGCCGACGTGTCGGCGTTAACCGGCAATGTGTCCAGACCAACCGCGAACAGGGTGAACACGTAACGGTGCATGTCGCCTTCGGGCGGGCAAGGGCCGCCGTAGCCGGGCGCCCCGAAGTCGGTGCGCACCTGCAGGGCGCCCGCCGGCAACTTAGCCGCGGCCGGGTCGCCGGCGCCGATCGGCAGCGAAGTGATGTTGGGCGGAATGTTGACCACCACCCAATGCCAGAAGCCGCTGCCGGTGGGCGCGTCCGGATCGAAGCAGGTGACAGCAAAGCTCTTGGCTTCTGCCGGCGCGCCGCTCCATGCAAGCTGGGGTGAGCGGTTGCCTCCCTTGCAGCCGAAACCGTAGGCCTCCGAGAGGCAATGGTCGACGCCGAGATAGTCGCCGTGTTTGAAGTTTTCGCTGGTCAGAATCATGTCAGGGTCTCCGGTTGAATCGATGCGGGATGGCGCACGCGGTTCTGTTCGCGGGTCGCCAGCCCGGCCGATTGTGCCCAAGTCGGCGAGCTTAGACAACTGCGTGTGGCCGACGTGCTGGCCGCGCGGCATGCTGCCAACGAGCAGCGTCAGCCGCCGGTGAAGCGCGCTACGCGTTTTTCGGCGAAGGCGCGCTCGGCTTCCTTGTGGTCGGCGGTGAACCAGAGTCGCGCGAAGGCGGCACGCGCGCGCAGGCGCGCGCCGGCTGCATCGCCGCCGCTAGCGTCGCGCAAGGCCGTCTTGATCGCGGTAATCGACAAGGGCGCGGCCTCCGCCAAAGTGCGAGCCAGTGCCAGGGCCTGCGCCAGGCATGCGCCGGCTGGCGCGATTTCGTCTACCAGACCGATGGCGAGTGCTTCGGCGGCGCCAATGCGCGTGCCTTTCAACAGCAGGCGATTGGCGGCGCCGCGCCCGACTAAGGGCAGCAGGCGTCCGATGCCGTCCCATCCGGGGAGAATGCCCAAGCGCGATTGCGGGAAGCCGATTTGCGCTTTCGCGTCCATCACGCGCAGGTCGCAGGCAAGTACCAGTTCGGCGCCGCCGCCGATGGCATAGCCATTGATGGCGGCGATCACCGGAAAATGCAACGCTTCGAGGTCGTCGAGCAGGCCGCGAATGAGGGCAAAGCCGACGTTGAGCTCGTCTCCGGTTTCGATCCTGGCATAGGCCTTGACGTCGCCGCCGGCACAGAAGAAACGCGGACCCTCTCCGGTGATCACCAGGGCGCGCAAGGTGTGGTCGGCGACGCAGCGACGCACCAGTGATGCCAGCTCGTGCGCCAGGGCGAGGTTGATCGCATTGCCGTCGCCTGGGCGGTTGAGCCGGGCGATGAGGCAATCGCCTTGGCGCTCCTGCGTGACCAGTGCCTCAGACATCGCGCTGGACCAGATGCATGAGGATGCCACCCAGTGCCTTGGGATGCGGAAAGCCGATCAGGGCGCGGCGCGAGCCCGGGCGTCCCTTCAGGTCGATCATCGGCGCTCCCGCGCCGGCCATGGCCGAGAGCAGGCTGTCGATATCGCGCACCTTCAGCGCCACATGGTGCAGGCCGCGCCCGCGCGAGGCGACGAAACGGGTGATCGCGCCCTGGTCTTGCTTGGTGGATCCGGAGCGGCCGTGCTCGATTTGCGCCCCCTGGCGCGGATCGAAATTGGCGAGAAATTCGAATTCGCAATCGCCGACGCTGATGAACGTCACGCGCAGGCCGCCGACGGGTTCGGGGGCGCGATTGTGATAGATCACGCCATATTTGTCCGAGGTGAAACTTTCGACCGCCATCGATACTTCCATGTCGGTCTGGCGGCTTTCGACCGGGAAGCCGAAGCGATCGGAAAACACGCGTTCGTCTTCGGCGACGTCGGTACTGGCGATGCCGAGATGGTCGATGCGTTCGACCGGGCCGCCTGCATGGGGCACCAGATCGAGCCGTTCAGTCAGACGTACGCGCACCCCAACTGTGGCGTTGCGGTCCAGCGCGAGCGTGCGGCGCCCGGCCAGTCCTTCGGCAGTGGAGGCGGGGACGCCGGCAACCTGCGCGGCCGCGTCCGGATCATCGACCCCGAGCGCGATGTGATGCACGCCCGGCTTGGCCTCGCCGTCGATCAGCGGGTGGCCCAGCGGCACGACTGCAAGCGCGCTTTTTCCCAGGCTATAGACCGAGATGTCGCCGGCCGAAGACTTGTGAACGGTGCGCGGCAAGCCGAAGTGCTTTTCATAGACCGCGCAGGTGGCGGTAGGGTCGGAGGAGGCAAGGGCGACATAGGCGATTCGGTCTGCAAGCATGGTGGCTACTCTCATCAAAGGCATTGAACGGTTTTGGCGGCGACGAGTGCGTCGATTTCTGCGGCGGCAAGGCCGAAGTCGGCGAGTACTTGTCGAGAATCGGCGCCCAGCAAAGGCGGCGCGCTGCGCACCGAGCGACCGGCCATGCCGGCCATGCGGATCGGGCTGCCCACCAGGCGCAGCGGGCCCAGCGTCGGATGGTCGATCTCCTCGACCATTCCGGTTTCGTTGACGTGGGCGTCGGCGAACACCTGGTCCAAGGTGAAGATCGGACCGGCCGGCAGGCCCAGC
>JAYVST010000857.1:0-4763 GCA_043775255.1 Burkholderiales bacterium | reverse complement strand
CGCACATGGTTGACGAACAGATGGCCCTGGGTGGCCGGCGGCACCTTGTATTTCTCGCGCAAGTGTTCGATGAACCGCTTGTGCTCGGCTGGAATCTCGGCCTGGGCGGCGGCATGATCGTCCTTTTCGACATTGAGGGTCGGCAGCAGGATGTCCAGGCCGAAGGGTTTGCCCTCGCACATTTCCCTGAGTGCTTGCGCGTGCGCCAGGATGGCGGCCGGTTCGTCATGGGTGGCGCCAAATACGCCATAGCCGCCCGCGCGGCTCACTGCGGCCGTGACTTCCAGGCTATGCGAGAAGGAAAAAATCGGCACGTCGATGCCGAGGCGATCGCACAGGGGGGTGCGGAAGGAAATCCTGCGTGACGGCGTGGCCGGCATGGATGCTCCGTTATCGAGGCGTCAGCGGTGCGCGATCAGCACGGCGTCAAGCGCCAGCGCCTTCAGTCCGCCGATGCCGTCCGCAGCGCGCGGCATCACCACAAAGGGGTTGAGGTCCAGGCTTTGGATACTGTCGGCATTGGCGGCGGCGAAGCGCGACAGGGCCGCGATGGCGCGCGCCAGGGCATCGACATCCGCCGGCGGCGCGCCGCGCATGCCGTCCAACACCCGTCGTGCGCGGATTTCGTCGACCATCGCGCGCGCTTCGGACTCGTCGATCGGCGCGACACGAAAACTCACATCCTTGAGCGCCTCGACCATCACCCCGCCCAGCCCGAACATCACCACCGGGCCGAACACCGGGTCGCGCTGCACGCCGAGAATGCACTCGACGCCGCCCTTGATCATCGGCGCGACCAGCACGCCGTCGACATGCGCCGCCGGGTCGGCGGCGCGGGCGCCGGCGAGAATCGCGTCGTAGGCGGCGCGCACCGCCGCCGCGTCGGCCAGGTTCAGCTTGACGCCGCCAACATCGCTCTTGTGGGTGATGGTGCGCGAAGAAAGCTTCAGCACCACCGGGTAGCCGTGGGCTTCGCCCGCCGCCACCGCAGCGTCAGCGGACACCGCATGCGTACACGGCATCACCGGCAATCCGGCTTCTGCCAGCAGGTCGAGCGCCTCATGCTCGGTGAGGGCGTGGCCGGGAAAGCGCGTCGGCGGCGGCAAGGCGATCGGCGCTCGCGCCTGTGCGGCCCGCGCACGCTCGGCAAAAAAGGCCAGCGCGCCGAAGGCGCGCACGGCCGCGCTGGGTTCTTCCAGCACAGGAATGCCCGCCGCCTCGAACTGCAGGCGCTGCTCGGGACGGACCAGTCCGTTGACCCCGAGCGGAATGTCCGGATGCCGCCGATGCACCTTGATCAGGGTGTCAACATTGAACTGTGCCGTTGGCGACCCGAGCAGGCCGGCCGCCGGAAAAAACAGCGCCATGTCGTAGCGGCCGTCTTCGGCGGTGCGTCCGAGCATGCGCTCGAGCGTGGTTTCGAGCAGCTCCGGATGGTTCTGGAACTGGCCGGTGATATCGACCGGGTTGCGCGGCCCGGCGAACGACACCACGGCGCGGATCGCCGCCTGCGCCGAGTGCGGCATCTCGGCCACATCCAGCCCGCAGTCATCGGCCTCGTCGGCCATCAACACGCCCACGCCGCCCGACGTGGTGAGCAGCCCGATGCGCCTGGAGGCGGGCAGCGGGCACATCGAGGCGGCATAGCCGACGGTGAACAATTCGTCCACAGTACGCGCGCGCCACACGCCGTACTGGCGAAACATGGCGTCGTAGACCGCGTCTTCGCCGGTGAGCGCGGCGGTATGCGAGGCCGCCGCCGCACTGCCCAGCGCCGTGCGACCCACCTTGGTGATTGCCACGCATTTGCCCGCCGCCTGCGCGGCTGCCAGTGCGTGCTTCAACTTGGCGCCGTCGCGGCAGCCCTCCATGTACCCAAGGATAACTTTGGTCGCCGGGTCGTGGGCAAGCCAAGCCACGCAGTCGGCGAACTCGATGTCCGCCTCATTGCCGGTGGTGATCCAGTAAGACATGCCCAGCCCCTTAATGCGGGCCAACGAGTACGCGAAGGCGCCGAAGGCGCCCGACTGGCTGACAATGGCGATGTTGCCGGGCTTGGTCTCGCCGACACGCGGCGCCGGCGAAAAGGTCGCGTAGACGCCCTGGGCAAAGGCCATCAGACCCAGGCAGTTGGGCCCCAGCAGACGCACGCCGGCTGCGCGCGCGCGCGCGGCGATTTTTTTCTGCGCCTCGCGCCCGGCGTCGTCAACCTCGGCAAAGCCCGACGTAAACAGCACCAGCGCCTTGACGCCGGCCGCAATCGCGTCTTCGAGCGTTTGCGGCACAAGCGCTGCGGCCACCGCCACGATCGCCACATCGATCGGCGCACCCACTGCGGCTAACGTCGGCCAGGCCTTGAGGCCCTGGACCTCGGCGTACTTCGGATTGATCGGCAGGATCCTTCCCTTGTAACCGCGGCGCAGCATCAGATCGAGCGGAACACCGCCGATACGTCCGACGTCGTTGGTGGCGCCCACCACCGCTACCGAAGCCGGGTTCAAGAGAGCAGCGAGGCCCTGGTCCGCGAGAGTCAAGGCATTTCCTCCTTTCAGGTTTTGATCCAGGTCGGCGCCAACTCCGCGCCGCCTTGCGGCTGTTTGTTGCCGCGCAATCGTCACTCCGTCAAACTGTGCTTCAATGAACCGGATTATCGGTCGTTTCCGAAAACACGACAGGCCCGTGAGCGGCATGTTTCCGGCATTCGACAGGCCTTACCGACATTCAACAACGGATGCTCCGATGGAATTGCACTCATGACACAAGACCCCGCAGGCCTGCTGCAAGGAAAAGTCGCCCTGATTACCGGCGCCGGCAGAGGCATCGGTCGCGCCGTCGCGCTGGGGTTCGCGCGCGCGGGCGCCGCAGTAGCCTGCGTCTCGCGCACAGCTGAGCAAGTGCATGAAACCGTCGGCTTGATCGAGGCGGCCGGTGGCCGGGCGATAGCCTGCGTGGGCGACGTGACCGATTTTTCCGCCATGGCCGCGCATTGCGACAGGGCCCTGCTTGCTTTCGGCGAACTCAACCTGGTCGTTGCAGCGGCCGGAGATTCGATGGAAAACCGGACCGTGGAAGCGTCCGACGTCGACGCGTGGCGCAAGACTATCGACATCAATCTGGTGGGCGCGTTTTGCACCGCCAAGGCGACGATTCCGGCGTTGCGGCGAAGCGGCGGTGGAAAAATGATCTTCGTCGGTTCCGGCATGGGTCACCGCGGCACGCCTACCCGCTCGGCCTATGCCGCCTCGAAAGCGGGCCTTGCCATGCTGGTACAGGTGCTGTCCGAGGAACTCATCGCCGACGGCATCGCCGTCAATGAACTGGTGCCCGGCCCGGTCCTCACTGCCTTCATCGCCGGGCGCGAGGAGCAGTTGAAGAAGGGCACCGGCGGCAACGAGTGGTTCAAGACGCCGGAAGACGTGGTGCCCGCCGCGCTGTTCCTGGCCACGCAACCGTTGCTCGGCCCGACCGGCCAGACCGTCAGTCTTGCAAGACGCGTGTTGTAGGACGCGGCAACTTGCCGTGCAGCCGATAGAAGTACTCGGTGAGCGCCAGGATCAGGCTGCGCGGACGCGACGCGCTCGGGCGCCGGTCTCTCTGTGGCCAGTCACCCTGTGGTCAGGCGAACCGGAATGCGCTGCGGACCGAACTGCCCCTTGAAACGCTCGAAGCGGCCGGCCACTTCGGTGTGGCAAAAGCGGCAGTGGCCACCAGGCGTCAGGTTGTGTTCGAGGATGCGATGCCAGTCGCGCACCACCAGCGCCGCGCCACACTTGCGACAGGACGTGGTGCCGCCCTTCGCGTCGTGCACGTTGCCGGTATAGACGTAGCGCAGACCCTCCTCGATGCCGATGCGGCGCGCGCGCGCGAGCGTCGCCGGCGGCGTCGCCGGCAGGTCGATCATGCGGTAGTCGGGATGAAACGCGGTGAAATGCAGCGGCACGTCCGGGCCCAGTTCTTTCGCAACCCAGGCGCAAAGTGCATGCAGTTCCCCGTCCGAGTCGTTGAGTGACGGAATGAGCAGGGTGGTAATTTCGGTCCACACCGGTGTGTCGTGCACCAGGTACTTGAGCGTCTCAAGAACAGGCGCCAGGCTGGAGGCGGTGTGGCGCGCATAGAACGCCTCGGTGAACCCCTTGAGGTCGACGTTGGCCGCATCCATTTTCGCGTAGAACGCGCGGCGCGGGGCGTCATGCATGTAGCCGGCCGTCACCGCTACGGTTTTCAAGCCGCGCTCGTGACAGGCATCGGCCACGTCCATCGCGTATTCGGCGAAGATCACCGGGTCGTTGTAGGTGAAAGCCACGGACTTCGAGCCGGTTTTCAGGGCGGCTTCGGCGATTTGCGCAGGGCCGGCACTGTCCATCAGACGATCCATGTCGCGCGACTTCGAGATGTCCCAGTTCTGGCAAAACTTGCACGCAAGGTTGCAGCCGGCAGTGCCGAACGAAAATACCGCCGAACCGGGATAGAAGTGATTCAGGGGCTTCTTCTCGATCGGGTCGACGCAAAAGCCGGACGAACGCCCGTACGTGGTGAGCACCATCCGGTCGCCCTGGCGCGCACGCACAAAGCAGGCGCCGCGCTGCCCGTCGCCCAGCCGGCAATCGCGCGGGCACAGATCGCACTGGATACGCCCGTCTGCGGCACGATGCCACCAGCGTGCCGGGTAGGCTTCGCCAGACGCATCGCTGTTCATGACTCCGCCCATTTGTCCACGGTATAGCGCGACACCCGCACGTCGGGGGCCCAGAAATCACCCGGCA
>JAYVST010000856.1:0-2943 GCA_043775255.1 Burkholderiales bacterium | reverse complement strand
GCGAGGGGATCAGCGCGTTTTTCGAACGGCGACCGGCGAAGTTCGGGCAGTAGCAGCATGTGTTTCCGTCCTGACGCGATCGGTCGGGTCCGGTTTCTGTCTTCACCGCGACACGGGGCTTGGAAAATCAAGCCGCTGATGGCGTGGGCCGAGCAAGGCACACCGCCTTCGCGCCCGGCCGTTGGTGCGGCCCGGCAGCCGCGCCAAGTGTAATATCGAAACAAGGTGAAAACCGGAGCCATGGATCATGAGCGCAGTGCTTGAGTACCCGCAACGCCATCTTGTGGACGTACCGGAATACCTCCGCATGGCCGCAGCGGGCGTCTTCGGCCCGGAAGCGCGACTTGAACTGATCGAGGGGGAAATCATCGAAATGGCACCCATCGGAAGCTGGCATGCCGGCGTGGTCATTGGCCTGACGCGGCTATTGAATCGCTTGTCGGGCAGCAAAGCCCTGGTTTCGGTCCAGAACCCGCTGATTGTCGGCAAACGCTCGGTACCCCAACCCGACCTCGTACTTCTGAAGCCCCGCGCCGACAGTTACTGCACGTCGCACCCTACCGCTGCTGATGTGCTGCTCGTGGTCGAGGTCGCGGATTCTTCGCTCAAACTCGACACTGAGACCAAAGTTCCCCTCTATGCGCAGGCGGGAGTTGTCGAGGCGTGGGTCTTCGACGTGGAAGAAAAGCTCGTGCGCGTGTATCGCGATCCAAGCCCGAAAGGCTATCGGACCAGTTTCACCGTGGAGGGCAAGCAAAAACTGACGGCGCTCGCCTTGCCCCGGATTGAGATTTCAGTCGCGGAAGTGTTTCCGTCCTGACGCGATCAACAAGATCGGATCGCCCCGCTCCGTCTCACTTTCGTTCACGCACGCACATTCCGCAAGCGCGTGCGAGTCGGCCAAGCCGGCTATTGCGTCGGCTCGGCGACGAAAATCGGAATCTGCCGGGTCGTCTTTTTCTGATAGTCCGCATAAGGCGGATACGCCGCCACTGAGGCCTCCCACAAGCGCGCCCGCTCGGCCGCATCCGTCACCTCGCGCGTCACCATCGACTTCACCACCGTCAGGTCGCGAATGTCCACTTTCGGGTTGGCGCGCAGGTTGTGTACCCACACCGGATCGGTGGGCGCCCCGCCCATCGATCCCACCAGCACATAGCTGTCACCCACCTTCACCGTCATCAGCGGCGTTTTCCGGATGGCGCCGGTCTTGTTGCCGATATTGGTGACGATGATCACCGGCAGGCCGGTTTGGAGCAACGTGGTGCCCTCGGTGCCGCCGCTGCGCTCATAGAGTTCGACCTGCTCTCGCACCCAATCTCTCGGGCTGGGAATGTATTCGGCCATAGCGTGCTCCTGGTTTCGGTTGCGTGGATTGCCCGGGCCTGGGGCCCGGACGTGCAGCCACGATTGTATGCCTGCGGAGCGCGACGCTTCATATCGCGAGTCTGAACTCTTCGCAGTCTTTCCCCGCTGCAACCCTAGCGTCGGCGCGATTCATTTCCAGCGCTTCCGAACGGGTAATACGCAAAGTCTCAAGCAGCTTCTCGCGCGTGTGTTCTTGGCAGTTGACGCCGGGAACTTCTTCCACCCATCCGATCCACCATTGACCATTTTGCTTCACAACTGCCGTATAGGTCTGGTTGATCTCGATACCTCATGTACCTAATCTTAAAGCAGGGGGAAACCCGACGTCCCAGCAGTAGAGGTGGCCTTGGCTATCGAATTTCATACCGTCGGGCACACCCGCTTCGTCGCCTGGCGTGTCGGCAGAGTGCCGGCTTGTGCGGAGCGTGCCATCGTCCTGCAAGGTGAAGGCCAAGATGCGTTTGCGAGGGCTGTCGTTTATCAGGAGCTGACTTTCGTCGGCCCTGAAACACAGGCCGTTCGGCTGTTCCAGCTCGGCCGCGAGCTGCTGCACACCATGCCAAAGCGCGCCCTCGGTAAACACAAATCCAGTGGCCACCTGGTCGATGGCCACGTCTGGCGCCACCGGCAGCGCATCAGGTGCGGCAAAGGAGTCAACTGACCTGACCGATGACGGACTCATTCGCCTTTGATGTTGTTCTCGGCAATCAGCTTCTGCAGCCGTGCCATCTCGGTGCGCACAAACTCGCCCAGCGCCTCGGGCGGGCCCGCTGCCGGCTCGGCAGCCAGACCACGCAAGCGGTCACGCACGTCGGGCAACTCCAACACGCGGCGCACCTCGGTGTTCAAGCGTTCGATGGCGGCGCGGGGTGTCTTGGCTGGTGCGAAGATGCCGTACCACTCGTCGAACACAAACCCCGGCAGGCCGGACTCGACGGCCGTGGGCACGTCGGGTGCAGCGGCTGCGCGACTGGCGCTGGTGACCGCCAGCAAGCGCAGGCGACCGGCCTGCACCATCGGCTGCAGCGAGTTGTAGCTGGCAAAGACCAGCTGCGTTTCACCGGCCACGGTGGCCTGCATTGCCGGGCCTGCGCCCTTGTACTGAATCCCGACGATGCGCGTGCCGGTCATGCCGGTGAACTGCGCCAGCGCGAGGTGTGGCGGCGCCCCGGCGCCGATAAGCGCCGCGTTGTATTTGTCCGGGTTGGCGCGCGCCAGCAGGACGAACTCCGCCACCGTCTTGGCCGGCACGTTGGGGTTTACGGCGATGGCATACACGCCTTTGGCTACCAGAACCACCGGAGCCAAGTCGCGTTGCACGTCGAACGGGTGCTGCGCATACAGGTAAGGGTTGGCAGCCAGGTTGCTGGTGGCCAGGCCGAAGGTGTAACCGTCGGCTGCGGCACTGGCCACTGACGTCATGCCGATGAGGCTGGCGGCGCCGGCGCGGTTTTCTACATTTACCTGGTGCTTGAGCGCTTCGCCAAGCTTGGTCGAGACGATGCGCGCCAGCGTGTCGGTGCCGCCGCCGGGCGCCCATGGCACGATCAGGCGAATCGGGCGGCTGGGGTAGTC
>JAYVST010000855.1:0-2025 GCA_043775255.1 Burkholderiales bacterium | reverse complement strand
GACGCGGGCGCGAAAATCGAGGAGCTGCGCGTCGACGCCCACATGCCGGAGCACCGCCACGGCATGAACTACAAGGCCAGTGTCAAGCCGCTCGCGGAGCCCGGCCGCTACCGTGCCGAAGGGCTCATGATGCACATGCCCGGCAAATGGGAGTTCCTGTTCGACGTGCGCGATGCGCAGGGCATGGACCGCATGAAACACGAATATTCGCTGCGCTGAGTGCGAGCGCAGATTTTCTCGCAAGCGGAAAAAATCCCGCCGCCTGGTCGTGTTGCGGTACTTTCGAAATACAGTGCCGCAACCACGTTGGCGTCGGCAACGATCACGCGCGGCCCGTCCGTTTGGCGCGATCAAGCCACGCGACCGAAGGCTTTTGCTTTCCCTCAAGCGGCGGTGGCCCGTCCGCTGTAAGGATTTGCCCAGGCTCCAGCGCCTTTTCAAGCAGAGCGAGGGCATGCCGTGTCATGGAGCGATGATGCTTTTGCGCTTCTTGCCGCAAGCGTATGTGTAGTGCCGGTGGAACATCCTTGATCATCAATGCGGCCATGGTGGGTCTCCGTCGATTGCCGGTCAGGGGAGCGACTGCCCGACTTTCGCTGATGTAGTCAAAACAACATGATAACGAAAACATACCATTTCAATAGCAGATCCGGGAATCCGCTACGATGGCTTCAGGGTGGAAACGCCGCCGCGCGACAATCCAAATCGATCCTGTGAACCCATGACGACCCGATCATTCAACATCGCCATGCGCTTAGTCGAGATAGCAAGAGATCATGCGTGCGCGCGCTCGCACCTCGATGCACGGGCCTTGACAGCGACCGCTCTCCTTGTGGTTTGCGCCGGACTGATCGCCGCCTCTACGTCGACCGGGGCACACGCGGCAGTGGCCTTTACGCAGACGGAGCGGGAAGCCGTTGCCCGGCACGGGCCCTGGCCGCCCCCCCTGAAGCCCGACCCCGGCAATCGTCACTCAGGCAAACCCGCCGCCATCGCCTTTGGCAGGAGCCTCTTCTTCGATGTGCGCCTGTCCGCAGACAAGACCCTTGCCTGCACGAGTTGTCATGTGCCTCACCTCGCCTGGACTGACGGCTTGCCACGAAGCAACGGCCGTGAACGTCTCGACCGCAATGCGCCGACGGTGGCCAACAGCCGTTTCGAGCGCTGGTTCGGCCGCGACGGCGGCGCCGACAGTCTGTGGAGCCATGCGATCCGCCCGCTGACCGACCCGCGCGAAATGGCCATGACCCCAGCCCTGCTCGCCCTGCGGATGCGCGAACACGCCGACCTGGCAGCCTGCTACGAGCGCACTTTCGGCAAACCGGCCGACGACGAAAACGTGCTGGTCAACCTCGCTCGGGCGCTGGCCGCGTTCCAGGAAACCATCGTCACCGGCCGCACGCGCTTCGACCAATTTCGCGATGCGCAGGCGCGTGGCGATCGCAAGGCCATGGCGCGCTACCCGGCAAGCGCACAGCGCGGCCTGCGGATATTCGTCGGCCGCGGCAACTGCGCGGTGTGCCACTTCGGCCCTAACTTCACCAACGGCGAATTCGCCGACATCGGCATCCCCCATTTCGCCGCGCCCGGCCGTGTCGATAGCGGCCGCCATGCGGGCATCCGGATGGTCAAGGAAAGCCCGTTCAACCTTCTCGGCCGCCACAACGACGACAAGAGCCGTGCCAACGGCGTGGCCACGCAGCACCTGACGCTCGAACACCGCCACTGGGGCGAATTCAAGGTGCCGTCCCTGCGCAACGTCGCGCGCACCGCGCCCTACATGCATGCCGGCAGCCATGCGACGCTGGGCGACGTGGTGCGGCATTATTCGGACCTCGACGAAGACCGTCTGCATGCGGACGGAGAGAAGATTCTTAGACCGCTCAAGTTGTCGCAGGGAGAATCGGCCGACCTGGTCGCGTTTCTGGAGACCCTGAGCGAAACCGGCTTCGTCGCGCACACTGTGAAACATGGATCGGGGCGATCGTCGTTACGGCCATGCCTCATCGTCGATCGATGACAAAA
>JAYVST010000854.1:0-1868 GCA_043775255.1 Burkholderiales bacterium | reverse complement strand
TAGAAGCGCTTGTGGCCGGTGTGCCTGCCCCGGTGAGAAAGCTGCTGGCCGCGCTACAGGCGGCCGAACGCTTGGTCTGAAGGCGGCCCGCGCCGGCCGGCTTGCGCGCGCGCCGCGCCCGATCATTTAAGGCCTTGCTGCCCGAGAAAGCGGTGGATGATCGCCAGGCGCTCCTGGGCGTCTTCGAGTTCCATTAGTTTCTGCCGCGCCACCTGCGGTATCGGCAACAGTTCGGCAAGTCGGTTCGACAACCAGGCGGCGCTGGCGAAGTCATGCGGCTCGGGGATCAGTTCAGCCGGCACACGCGGCAGGAGTTCCCGGAGAATCGCGGCCAACTGCCCGAACTCCGCAGCGATCGGTATCGCGGTGTCTTCGGCGATCGACACCGCCGTCGCGCGCAGCAGGCCGCCGGATTCCACCCGCATATCCAGGATGCGGAAGCGCTGCGTGCCACGCGTCTTGATCGACAACACGCCCAACTGCTGCATGTCCCAGTCGCGGATTTCGGCCAGGCAGCCGATGGCGTGTGGTACCGCAGGGGCGCCGACCTCGGCACCTTCCCTGATCAGGCACACGCCGAATGGACTGCCGCTCTTCATGCACTCGCGCGTCATGTCGACATAGCGCGCCTCGAAGACGCGCAGCGGCAGCGTGCCGCCCGGGAACAGCACCGTGCCGAGCGGAAATATCGGCAGGCGCGACCAGTCGGGTTGCGCGGGTGTTGCAGCGGATTGCGGCACGGCGCTCAATTGGCCTTGATCTCGCGATGTCGCACCAGGACCTCGGCACCCTGCGGGCCGGTACCGCGGCGGATGAAACGTGCCGCCAGCTGCTCGGCGAAATATACGGAGCGATGCTGCCCGCCGGTGCAGCCGATGGCCACCGTCAGGTAGTGCCGATTGTCGCGTGCGAAACTGGGCAGCCACTTGGCGACGAAGGTGTCGATGTCCGTCAGCAACTCCTGCGCCGCCGGAGTGGCGTTGAGGAATTCGATCACCGGGGCGTCGCGCCCTGTGAGCGGCCGCAACGCCGGATCGTAGTGCGGATTGGGCAGAGCACGCACATCGAACACGAGATCGGCGTCGAGCGGTATGCCGTGCTTGAACCCGAACGAGGTGAACACCAGGGTCAGGTCGGCGCGCGCGGGCTTGAGAAAGTCTTTCAGCCAGTCGCGCAGCGCGTTGGGCCGCAAGTCGCTGGTATCGATGTGATGCGCGAGCGGCTGCAGCTCGGAGAGGATTTCGCGTTCGCGCTGGATGTATTCCGGGATGGTCGCGCTGCCGTCGTCGAGCGGATGGCGGCGCCTGGTCTCGGAAAATCGCTTGATCAGGGTTTCAGTCTTGGCATCGAGGAACAGCACCCGCACATCGATGCCGTAGAAGGTCAGGTTGGAGAGATATTGCGGAAGATCTGTCACGCCCTTGCGCACCGAGTCGGTGACCGAGGCGGTGCGCGCGTCGACCGCAACGGCTACCTTGTCGCGGCCGGATTCGCGCAAGGTGGCGACAAGTTCGGGCAGAAGCGGCGCCGGCAGGTTGTCCACGCAGTAGTAGCCGGCATCTTCCAGCACATTGAGCGCGACGCTCTTGCCCGACCCGGACAAGCCGGTGACGAGTATCAGTTGCATGGCTGGTCGAAGGCGCCCGCTTGACATGTTCGGTCGCGCGGCACGCCTGTTTTCTTGCTGGTGGAGCGAAGGTGGTTCACGGATTGGATGATGCCGCAAAAATGGAAAGGGCGCACAAACGTGCGCCCTTAAGGGAACCGGTTAGCCCTGCCCATTGCCCCTAAATAGCGCTGGACATTTTTTCGCGGAGCGTTTATCGTTGCGCTGTGGAGATTCAAAGTCAGATCAAGCGAACGCTGGG
>JAYVST010000853.1:0-2203 GCA_043775255.1 Burkholderiales bacterium | reverse complement strand
GTCCTTGCTCAACAGAAAAAGGGCAGGCGCTGGATGTCGGAACGGGCCCGTGCCGAAAGCCTTACTTGTGACATTCAGGGACAGGGGCATTGGGGTCTCGCCCAACCTGATCAACCCAGGCGCCAAGCTCGTCGAGCGCAATGTGCAAGCCAGTTTCCTTGTAATGCTCGTAGGACGATTCGGCCGCCTTGATGAAATTTTGGCGCGACTCTTCCTTCAGAACGTATTCAAGAATGGCCTCTTTCATAAGATAGTGCGGCGTCCGGCGCTTTACTTCTGCGAGCTTGGAAATCCGCTCGCGATCGGCAAGATCCAGCTTTACCGTAACGGACCCACCGGACTTCGGACTCTTCAACGAAGCAGCTTTCATGGTGTTACCACGTAATGACAAGTAACACTACTGTATCGCATTAGTGGCGCAGCAGCGGCCCCAAGCCAGATGGGCAGCCGGTCGCGCAGCTAACTCCCGGTCAGGTAGACCCGCATCCTCTCCGGTATCGGCGTCGGTTTGCGCGTGGCCTTGTCCACCAGCACGCAGGTGACTTCCGATGTCGCCACTTCGCCGTTTTCAGCAAACAGCGCACTGGCGAAATCCAGCGAGGTGCGGCCGACCCGCGACACGCGCGTACCGATGCGCACCTTGCCCGGAAAAAACAACTCGCGGCCGATATTGATCAACATGCGCACCACCACGATGTTGGAGGTCTTGCGAAACTCCGCGATCGCCGGGTCGGACAGCACCTCGATGCGGCCGGACTCGAAAAACGTGGCGATCACCGCGTTGTTGACGTGTCCTTGCTTGTCGGTATCGGCATTGCGCGTTTTCTCTTCGCACCAGAAGCGGTACCCCTGGTTCGGTGCGGCCGGATCGGATTCGGTCAAGTTGCTCTCCATTTTCGCGCTGGTGCCGCAAGCGTCAGTCAAGTGCTGTCACTGCCATTTCGCGCAAGACGCGCTTCTGAATCTTGGCGCCGTTGGGGCCGGTCAGGGTCGGAAATTCACCGATGGCAATCACCCGCCTGGGCACCTTGTAGCTGGCCATGCGCAGGCGGCAATGTGCCAAGAGCGTGGCCTCGTCGGGGCTGCCTGTGCCTGCAATCACATAAGCCACGGCAGTATCGCCCACGCCCGGTCGATTCACCCCTACCACCTGCGCACCGCCTACCGACGGGTGCTCCATCAGGCAGCTCTCGATCTCGGCGGGATTGACGAGGTAGCCGCGCAGACGCAGGCTGTCCCCCATGCGCGCGAGGTAGACGAAACCCGCTCCCTCGAGGAATCCGAGGTCTCCGCTGCGAAACCAGCCGTCGGACGAAAGCGCGCGCGCTGTCGCTTCCGGATTGTTGAGATAACCGGCCAGCACGTTGGGGCCACGAAACTCAAGCTCGCCGTTTTCGCGCTCACCCAGCACCCGGCCACTTTCCGGATCGACCACCCGCACTTCGATTGCAGGATCGATCAGGACGCCGCCGGCTTTCGCTCGCTGCGTCGCATCCGCATTCCAGTCGTGGAACGACATCAGGGAAAAACATTCGGAGGATCCGTAAGTGCCTGAAAAACGTATGCCCAGCTGATCGCCGCGCTGCGTCACAGCCAGGGGCAGGCCAACGAAATCCGCCTGCACCGCGCGTCGCCAGCTGGAGAAATCGGCGTCGGCGACCTTCATCATGGCGTCGAACATCACATCGGCGCCGACCATGTGGGTAATCCGCTCGCGCCCGATGGCACGCGCTGCCTCAACAGCATCGGCTGCCGGCATGAACACGCAGGTGGCGCCGCCGGCCAGCGCCGCCAGTGCGGTCATGAACCCGAACACGCCGAACAGCGGCAGCACATTGAGCACGACGTCGCCAGCCCGGATGTCGAGCGCGCGCGCGACGTGCTGGGCGTGGCGCACGATGCCTCCATGATCATGCGCCGCCAGCTTGGGCGCCGCAGTTGTGCCCGAGGTGGAAAAACAGCAGAGCAGATCGTCGGCGCGCTCCGGCGCCAAGGTGACCGACACGGCCGCGAACGGCATAAAGCAGGCGCAATCGTCAAGCGGCAACACTTGTTCGAGCGTGGCCAACTCGGCCTTAAGGCCGCGCGCGATGTCGGCGTAGTCGGTATCGAGAAAGCGCGTCGGCGCGACGATCGCACGCGCGCGCGACACCTGCAGCAAATGCCTGACTTCGCTCGCCTTGTAGCGCGTGCTGACCGGCAC
>JAYVST010000852.1:0-2014 GCA_043775255.1 Burkholderiales bacterium | reverse complement strand
GTGGCCATCATCGGCACCGGGGTCCAGGGGCGTGCCCACATCGAGGCCCTTCGCTGCATCTTGCCCGAGGCGCAGGTGCGTCTGTGGGGCCGCGACGCGCAGCGCGCGCAGCGGCTGGCCGATGAGACCGGTTGTATCCGCGCCGCCGGCCTGGAAGAAGCGATTCGCGCGGCCGACGTGGTGGTGACGGTGACCGCCGCGCTTGAACCGATTACCCGGCCGGAATGGTTCGCGCCGGGTTGCCATCTCAATGCGGTGGGTTCGAGTACACCGGCGGCGCGCGAGATCGACGCGGCGACCCTGGCGCGCGCCGCCCTGTTCGTCGACCGCCGCGAAGCCGCGCTGAACGAATCCGGCGACATCCTCGGCGCGCTGCGTGAAGGCGCGATCCTGCCCGGACACATTCGCGCCGAGCTGGGTGAGGTGTTGGCCGGCAGCATGCCGGGTCGGCGCGACAATGCGGAATTCACCCTCTACAAGGCACTTGGTTTCGCCGCCCTCGATCTGGCGGCGGCCGAGCTGGCGGTACGCGAAGCGCGCCGCGTCGGGCGTGGCGTCGAGGTTGCCTGGTAGTCGATCCATCCCCCACTCAAGGAGCCACACATGAAAAAGCCAACCCTCACATCACACCGCCGCCTGGCAGTTCTTGTCGTCGCTCTGGTGGGCGCCGCACCGGCGCATGCGCAGAGCAACATGAACATGTCGGTGTGGATCCCGCAGGTCGCGCCGTTTGTTCAGCACGCGCTGGTGCCGTGGTCCAAGCAGGTTGAAGAAGCGACTGCCGGCCGAGTGAAGATCACCATGCTGTCGAAGGCGGTAGCGGCGCCACCCGGCCATCTCGACGCGGTGCGTGACGGTCTGGCCGACGTTGCCTTCACCGTGCAGGGCTATACGCCGGGCCGCTTCGTGCTGACCAAGGCGGTCGAACTGCCATTCCAGGGCGACAGTGCCGAGTCCCTCTCGGTGGCCTATCAGCGCATCCACGACCGCACCCTGGCCCGAGCGAACGAGCACCAGGGCGTGCAGGTTCTCGCCGTGTTCGTGCACGGGCCGGGCGCGGTGTTCACGGCGAAAAAAGCGATCCTGAAGGTTGAAGACTTCGCCGGCCTGAAGATCCGCACCGGCGGCGGCGTGGTCAACGACCTCGGCACCGCGCTGGGCGTCACGCCGGTGATGAAGGCGGCGAGCGAATCGTATGAAATTCTCTCTTCCGGCATCGCCGACGGCGTGTTTTTCGCCCGCGAATCGATCATCACCTTCAAACTCACCAACCTGATCAAGCATGCCACCTTGATTCCGGGCGGCATGTTCAACACCAGCTTCGTGCTGATGATGAACGAAGCGAAGTTCAAGGCCCTGTCGGCCGCCGACAGGGCGGCGATCATGAAGGTGTCGGGCGAGAGTTTTGGGCGCATGGCCGGGCGTTCGTTCGATGATTCCGACAAAAAGGGTGTCGAAGCAATGCGCCAGGCCAATGTCGATGTGCGCACCGCCGACGCTGCGCTCATCGAACAGATCCGCAAGGTGACACAGCCAGTGGTTGACGCTTGGATCGCCGACGCATTGAAGAAAGGCGTGGACGGGCGCCAGGTGATCGAAGCGCTGCGCGCGGAATCGCGTCGGGTGGCCGAGGGCAAGTAGGATCAATGCACGACTACACCAATTTCAAGAGCCGCATCGAAGGCTACGTCGCAGCTTCTCGATGAACGGCGCCGCGCCAGGCACGGGTAGGCTGGGTCCCGAGCTGCCGCAAGTCCGCTTGCCTGACATCGGCTGTGGCGCGCAGAAAAGCCTCCCGCTCGGCTTCGCTGAGCGAGGGTTGTGCGGATCAATCAGCCAATGGACGTTTCAGAAATCACGACAACCCGTTGCCGACGGCGCGACTCGAACCGCGTGCCGCAGGACTCGAACCGCGTGCCGCAGGATTCGAAGCGCGTGCCGCAGGATTCGAAATCCCGTGTAAGGACTTCATTGGTCAGGGGGCAAGAGCGGTACCTCGCGTCCGTCCCGCGTG
>JAYVST010000851.1:0-5255 GCA_043775255.1 Burkholderiales bacterium | reverse complement strand
GAAACCGAACCGGCGACGACCGGTTTGCCCGACGAGTTCTGGTCAAGATGCATCGAGTTGTTTCAGGCTGAACTGCCGCGCCAACAGTTCGAGACCTGGATCAACCCCTTGAGGATCGCCGCAACCGGCGCCGAATTTCCACCGGGCCATATCGAACTCATCGCGCCCAACCGCTTTGTCCAGCAATGGATTCGCGATCGCTACCGCGCGCGCCTGGAGTCAATGGCGACCGACTATTGGGGCGCGCCGGTGCGTGTATCGATCGTTCTCGCCGCAGCGCCAGAAACCACTGTGCCCGATCGGGTCGACCGGCCCCAGCCGACACACAAGAACGTGGACGTGACGGTCGCGCCGGTCGCGCCTACCGGCTCCGATTCGGGCTATGCCAAAACCCGCTTGAACCAGGAATACCTGTTCGATACCTTCGTCACCGGCAAGGCCAACCAGCTCGCGCGGGCCGCCGCCGTACAGGTGGCCGACAATCCCGGCACGTCCTACAACCCCCTCTTCCTGTATGGCGGCGTCGGCTTGGGCAAAACGCATCTGGTTCAGGCGATCGGCAACCAGTTGATCCACGGTGCGCCTGATGCGCGTGTGCGCTACATCCATGCCGAGCAATACGTAACCGACGTGGTTCGCGCGTACCAGAAAAAGGCCTTCGACGAATTCAAGCGCTACTACCATTCGCTCGATCTCCTGATCATCGACGACATCCAGTTCTTCAACAACAAGAACCGCACCCAGGAAGAATTCTTTTACGCTTTCAATGCCTTGATCGAGGCGCACAAGCAGGTGATCATCACCTGCGACACTTATCCACGCGAGATCGAAGGCGTCGAAGATCGCCTGATCTCCCGGTTCGGTTGGGGCCTCACCGTCGCCATTGAGCCTCCCGAACTCGAAATGCGGGTCGCGATCCTGCTCAAGAAGGCGGAAGGACAAGGCATTGTCCTTGACGAAAATGTCGCTTTCTTCATCGCCAAACATCTGCGCTCGAACGTGCGCGAACTTGAAGGCGCGCTGCGCAAACTGATCGCTTATTCGAGCTTCCATGCGCGCGACATCACTCTCGAGATCGCGCGCGACGCCTTGCGCGATCTTCTACGCGTGCAAGACCGCGCCATTTCGATTGAAAACATCCAGAAAACCGTAGCCGACTTCTATCGGGTCAAGGTGCCCGAACTGTTCTCGAAGAAGCGCACGGCCGACTTAGTCAAGCCGCGCCAGATCGCAATGTATTTCGCCAAGGAACTCACCTCGCTGTCCCTGCCGGAGATCGGCGAGTCATTCGGAGGTCGCGATCACACCACCGTGCTGCATGCGGTGCGCAAGATCACCGAAGCGCGCAAATCGAACAACCAACTCAACCACGAACTCCATGTGCTCGACCAGATCATCAAGGGATGACGCATCTCGATGCCATGGTCAAACCTGTGAACAAGCTGTTGATAGCTAGTGAACAAGTCACCATAAACCAGTCGTGCCGACAATTGTCCACAATTCATCAGCAGTCTGTGCACAAGACCCACCCAAAAAAAACACCACCAACTATATGATGCAAAAGGTTTTCTCAAGTTGTCCGTTTATCCACAGCCCTTATTAGTTGTTATTAGTTTTATATAAAAGAACAGTTACACCAAAGGTACGAAAGGCAACCATCATGCACCTGGTGACCGCAGAGCGCGACGCGCTTCTGAAGCCGATTCAAACCGTAAGCGGTATTGTCGAGCGACGCCATACCTTGCCGATACTGTCAAACCTCCTTCTGACCAAGAAGGACGGCGAACTGACGTTCCTGGCCACCGATATCGAGGTTCAGATATCCACCCGCGCGCCCTGCGAGGCCGGGCAGGACGCGGCCACCACGGTCGCCGCGCGCAAGCTTCTCGACATCCTGCGCGCCTTGCCGGCAAGTGCCAGTGTATCGCTCGAACTCAACAACAAGAAGCTCAACATCAAGGCAGGGCGTTCGCGTTTTTCGTTGCAAACCCTGGCAGCCGAAGATTTTCCGACCGTTTCCCAATCCGCCGATTTCAAGACCGGTTTTTCGGTGGGCCAGAAAGCACTGAAGACGCTGCTGGCCTTAGTGCAGTACGCCATGGCGCAGCAGGACATTCGCTACTACCTGAACGGTTTGCTCCTGATCGTCGAAAATGGTCAGGCGAAGGTGGTGGCAACCGATGGGCACCGTCTGGCTTTCGCGGCCCTCGCGGTTGAAAGTGAAGTCGAACGCCAGGAAGTCATCATCCCGCGCAAGACGGTCATCGAACTCGAGCGGCTGCTGGAAGATTCGGACGAGCCGATCCGCATCGATATCGCGCCGACTCAGGTGCGCTTCCAGTTCGGCAATGTCGAGCTGGTGTCGAAGCTGGTCGAAGGCAAGTTCCCTGATTACAACCGCGTCATTCCGAGCGGGTACAAAAACATGTTCAGCATTGCGCGCGAGGAACTGATAGGGTGCCTGCAGCGCGCCGCCATTCTGACCAACGAAAAATTCAAGGGTGTGCGCTGCGTTGTCGGCGACGGTAGCCTGAAAATCAGTTGCACCAACACCGACCAGGAAGAGGCGCAGGAGGAGGCCGAGATCGCCTACACCGGCGACACCATCGACATCGGCTTCAACGTCACTTATCTGCTTGACATTCTCACCCATGTCAAAAGCGAGACCGTCACCATCGCCCTTGGCGACGCCAATTCAAGCGCCCTCCTGACGATACCGGAAAACCCGGACTTCAAGTACGTTGTCATGCCGATGCGAATTTGAGTTTTTCCGATGTGTCGATGTAGCGCGGCCGGCCTGTTGCCGGCCACGTTTTTTTTAATTTTCAAGCACCACTGGAATACCGCATGACTGAGCCAAAGAAGGACCCCGCCGACAACGCCCTGCCGCCGCAGGAAAATGCCTACGGGGCATCATCGATCCAGATTCTCGAAGGGCTGGAAGCGGTGCGCAAGCGGCCCGGCATGTACATCGGAGATACCAGCGACGGCACCGGCTTGCACCACCTGGTTTTCGAGGTGCTCGACAACTCGATCGATGAAGCATTGGCCGGTCATTGCACCGAGATCAACGTCACCATTCATGCAGACAACTCCATCACCGTGACCGACAACGGCCGCGGCGTGCCCACCGGAATCAAGTGGGACGACAAGCACGAACCAAAGCGCAGCGCCGCCGAGATTGTCATGACCGAGCTGCATGCCGGCGGCAAGTTCGACCAGAACAGCTACAAGGTTTCTGGCGGCTTGCATGGCGTGGGTGTCTCCTGTGTCAATGGACTGTCCAAGTGGCTGCGCCTGACCGTGCGCCGCGACGGCAAGGCCCACTTCATGGAGTTTCATCGCGGCATACCGCAGAACAGCGAATTGGAAAAGGCGCCCATGCCCGAAGGCATGGTCAACGGCCATCCGCCCGGCACCATGGTCGATACCTCGCCGATCAAGGTGACGGGTGTGACCGAGAAGCGCGGCACCGAGGTGCACTTCCTGGCCGACGACGAGATTTTCGACAACATCGATTTTCACTACGAAATTCTGGCCAAGCGCATCCGCGAGTTGTCGTTTCTCAATAACGGCGTGCACATCAAACTGACCGACCAGCGCACGGGCAAGGAAGAGGATTTCGCCTTCACCGGCGGGGTCAAGGGATTCGTCGAATACGTCAACCGTACCAAGAGCGTCTTGCATCCCAACATCTTCTACGTCAGTGCCGAAAAGCAGGCCGATCCCGGGCACGGCGTCGCCGGCCTGATGATCGGCGTGGAAGTGGCGATGCAGTGGAACGACGGCTACAACGAGCAGGTGCTGTGTTTCACCAACAACATCCCACAACGCGACGGAGGTACCCACCTGACGGGCCTGCGCGCGGCAATGACACGGGTGATCAACAAATATATCGACGAGACCGAAATCGCCAAGAAGCAGAAGGTCGAGACCACCGGCGACGACATGCGCGAAGGCCTCACCTGCATTCTTTCGGTGAAGGTGCCGGAGCCCAAGTTCAGTTCGCAAACCAAAGACAAGCTGGTGTCCTCCGAGGTGCGCATGCCGGTCGAGGAGGTCGTAGCCAAGGCCCTGGCCGACTACCTCCAGGAGAGACCGGCCGACGCCAAGATCATTGTCGGCAAGATCGTCGAGGCCGCCAGAGCGCGCGAAGCAGCGCGCAAGGCGCGCGAAATGACGCGCCGCAAAGGAGTTCTCGATGGGCTGGGCCTGCCGGGCAAGCTGGCGGATTGTCAGGAAAAAGACCCCGCTCTGTGCGAGCTCTACATCGTCGAAGGTGATTCCGCCGGCGGCTCCGCCAAGCAGGGCCGCGACCGCAAGTTCCAGGCGATCCTGCCTTTGAAGGGCAAGATACTCAACGTCGAAAAGGCGCGCTTCGACAAGATGCTCTCCAGCCAGGAAGTCGTGACCCTCATCACCGTGATGGGCACCGGCATCGGCAAGGAGGAATACAACGTCGACAAGCTGCGTTACCACCGCATCATCATCATGACCGACGCCGATGTCGACGGCGCCCACATCCGAACCCTGCTGCTCACTTTTTTCTACCGCCAGATGCCGGAGCTGATCGAGCGCGGCTACATCTACATCGCCCAGCCGCCGCTCTACAAGGTGAAGTCCGGCAAGGACGAGCGCTACCTGAAGGACGACCACGAGCTCAACCAGTACATCCTGCGCTCAGCCCTGAATGGCGCGCATCTCACTCCCAGCGAAAACGCCACGCCCTTAAGCACCGAAGCGCTCGAAGAACTGGCACGCGGCTACCTGCTCTCCGAAGCGGTGGTCGAAAGGCTGATGCACTTCATCGATACAGCGGCGCTCAACGCTATCCTGGCCGGCGCCACTGTAGACCTCTCCGGCGAGGAAGCCGCCCGCACTTCGGCGGCGAACCTGCTCTCGCTCATCACCGACAAATCCGTCACGGTGCTGCCGGAATACGAAGAGCGCTTCGAAAGCTGGGTCCTGCGCGTCAAGCGCAGCAAGCACGGCAACTGGAAGACCTCCACCATCGACCCGGACTTCGTGCACGGCGCCGACTACGCCCAGATCAGCGCTACCGCCCTGACCGTGAAAGACTTGATCGGCCCCGGCGCCATGATCCGCCGTGGCGAAGGCGAAAAGGCCCGCTCGCAGGCCGTAGCTGACTTCCGCGCCGCCGTGCACTGGCTGCTGGCGGATGCCGAACGCAACCTCAGCCGCCAGCGCTACAAAGGCCTCGGCGAGATGAACCCCTTGCAGTTGTGGGAAACCAC